>NZ_QPFW01000225.1:0-47140 GCF_008122455.1 Enterobacter sp. C6 | reverse complement strand
GCAACAGGTCACCATCAGCGAGCTGGCCGCCCGCTGTTTTTGTAGCGAACGGCATGTCCGAACGCTGCTGCGTCAGGCCCAGGAGGCGGGCTGGCTGAGCTGGCGAGCGCAGTCTGGCCGCGGTAAGCGGGGTGAGCTTACGTTCCATGTCACGCCGGAGTCACTGCGCAATGCGATGATGGAGGAGGCGCTGAAGAGCGGGCAGCAGCATAACGCGCTGGAACTGGCCCAACTTGCCCCCGCAGAATTACGATCGTTGCTGCATCCGTTTTTAGGCGGGCAGTGGCAAAACGACACGCCGACGCTGCGCATCCCCTATTACCGCTCACTGGATCCGCTTCAGCCGGGTTTTTTACCCGGTCGGGCGGAGCAGCATCTTGCGGGACAGGTATTCTCCGGACTGACGCGATTTCACGGCGACAGCAGTGAACCCACGGGCGATCTCGCTCATCACTGGGAGGTGTCGACGGACGGTTTGCGCTGGCATTTTTATATACGTTCCACCTTACACTGGCATAACGGCGATAAGGTCGAAACCGGACAGCTTCAGCAAAGCCTGAATGCACTTTTTGCCTTACCCGCCCTGCGTAAACTGTTCCAGAGCGTCCTGCGCATTGACGTCACCCATCCCCAGTGTCTGACATTCACACTGCACCAGCCGGATTACTGGCTGGCACACCGCCTGGCCACCTACTGTAGCCGGCTTGCACATCCCGAACAGCCCCTGACGGGCTGCGGCCCCTTCAGACTCAGCGTGTATGAGCCGGATCTGGTTCGTCTGGAAAGCCACGACCAGTACCATCTCAGCCACCCGCTGCTTAAGGCTATCGAATACTGGATCACACCGTCGCTGTTTGACTATGGGCTGGGTACCAGCTGTCGCCATCCGGTGCAGATCGCCATTGGCGAGCCGGATGAGCTGGAGAGTCTGCGCCTGGTGACGAACAGCACCAGTCTGGGCTTTTGTTATCTCACCCTGAAGCAAAGCCCGCGTCTGAGTGAAATGCAGGCACGACGGCTCATTAACATCATTCATCTCTCATCGCTTCTGCACACGCTTCCGCTCAACGAAGGGCTGATTACCCCAACAGAGGAGTTACTGCCAGGATGGGCAATCCCTCAGTGGTCGGATTTAACTCATGTCTCTCTGCCGACTAAGTTAACCCTGATTTACCATTTACCGGTTGAGTTGCACACGATGGCGCGTCAGCTAAAACAGTATCTTGCGCAGCAGGGCTGCGAGCTAACGGTTATCTTTCACGACGCAAAAACCTGGGACGGATGCCAGCAACTGGCGGACGCGGACCTCATGATGGGTGACAGGCTGATTGGCGAAGCGCCGGAATATACGCTTGAACAGTGGCTGCGCTGTGATGCCCTATGGCCACATGTGCTTAGCGCACCGCAATATGCTCATCTGCAGGCCACCCTGGATGCCGTACAGACCCTGGCCGACGAGCAGGCCAGACATGCCGGGCTCAGGGCCATTTTCTCCCGGCTCATGGAAAAGGCGGTGATCACCCCACTGTTCAATTATCAATACCAGATCAGCGCCCCGCCGGGAGTTAACGGCATACGCCTCAATACCCGCGGCTGGTTTGACTTTACCGAAGCCTGGCTGCCCGCCCCTAAATCGTGAAGAAGCTGGTCGCCGTCGTGGTCTGACGGTAACATAACGTTTTTACCGTAACAGTTGAGATGATTTATGAAACGTGCCGTCGTCGTGTTCAGCGGAGGACAAGACTCTACTACCTGCCTGGTTCAGGCTCTTCATCAGTACGATGAAGTTCACTGTGTGACTTTCGATTATGGTCAGCGTCATCGCGCTGAAATCGACGTTGCCCGTGAACTTGCCCTGAAACTGGGCGCACGCGCGCACAAGGTGCTGGACGTTACGCTGTTAAATGAACTGGCCGTAAGCAGCCTCACCCGGGACAGTATTCCCGTCCCGGACTACGAACCTGATGCCAGCGGCATTCCGAATACCTTCGTGCCGGGTCGTAATATCCTCTTCCTGACCCTGACGGCGATCTACGCCTACCAGGTAAAAGCCGAAGCGGTGATCACAGGCGTGTGCGAGACCGACTTCTCCGGCTACCCGGACTGTCGTGATGAGTTCGTGAAAGCGTTAAACCACGCCGTCAATCTGGGGATGGCGAAAGAGACGCGCTTTGAAACCCCGCTGATGTGGCTGGATAAAGCCGAAACCTGGGCGCTGGCGGACTACTGGGGCAAGCTGGACCTCGTTCGCAGCGAAACGCTCACCTGCTATAACGGTATCAAAGGCGACGGTTGCGGCCAGTGCGCGGCCTGTAATCTTCGCGCTAACGGGCTGAACCACTATCTTGCCGATAAAGTCGGCGTGATGGCCGCGATGCAGAAAAAGACCGGGCTTAAATAGGGCTATTTGACCGTGCTGTCGAACAGTTTCACACCGGCAGCACGGGTGACTTTCATCAGCGTTGTCAGCGTTGGGTTGCCGTTGTCTGATAAGGTTCGGTATAGCTGCTGGCGGGACAGACCTGCTTTGGTAGAAATTTCTCCGATACCGCCTCGCGCTTCGATGACCTGACGGAGTGCAATGAGATAAGCAGGGATCCCCTGGTCTTCATAGATCTCTTCCAGGGCCGTTTGCAGATAACGCTGAGCGTAGGAAGGATTCTCTCGCAGCATTTTCACAACAGCATCATGGTGGTTAACGGAGCTCGAATATTTTCGTTCAGCGGCACTCATTGGAATGTCCTTTTGTTTGATGATCTTTCCAGTAATCTACTGCCAGTTGGATATCTGCTTTTTGGCTCTTTTTGTCACCACCGATCAGTAACAATAAAACCTGCCGATTCTCTACTGAAAAATAGATTCTGTAGCCGGGGCCACTGTCGACTCGCATCTCCCAAACACCTTCCCTGAGATACCTGTAATCGCCAAAATTACGTTTTATCGCACGGTTAATCCGCATAAGGATCCGGAAAACCATATCCGGATCCTTTCGATTCATTCTGGCTACCCACTCTTCAAACGGCACTTTTCCGTCACGGGTCCGGTAACGTTCAACAACGTAGTCCCTGTCCATTATTCTATCCCTGAAAAACCCTTTTGTCTTTTATAAAAGACAAATTCCTACGCGATCATCAACTCCAGCTTTTCCCGCAGTTCCCCTTCCAGCGGCAGCGCTTTCTGCGTTTTCAGATCGATACAGACAAAAGTAATCAGCGCATCAGCCACCACCTGCCCTTCAGGATCGAGCGTCACCACCTGGCTTAGCACCCCGCTTTTGCCGTTGATCTGCTGCACCTGGCTGGTCACCGTGAGCACATCGCCCAGCACGGCCGGACGCCGGTAGTTGATATTGATATTGACGACCACAAACGCGATGTTGTGCGCGGTCAGCCACTGAAAACTTTCGCTATTTTCCAGCCCGTCCCAGCGCGCTTCTTCAAGAAACTCAAGATAGCGAGCGTTGTTCACATGCTGGTAAACGTCGAGATGAAAACCGCGTACTTTGATTTTTGTCTGCATAGCGCAATTGCCTTTACTGTTATTGTAGGATGAGAGGTCATAACTGGTATGACCTCTTTATCCTGGCAAAATTTTGCCGCAGTGCAAGAAATTGCGTAATTACAGCGTCAGGTGTGAGAGGTTGCGCTCAACCAGTGCGCCCCCCATGCCCGGAACCTGTTTGAGATCGTCGACCGTTTTGAAAGGACCATACTCTTCGCGGTAGCTGACGATGGCCTGCGCTTTTTTCAGGCCGACGCCATTCATCACGCGGGCCAGATCTTCCGCCGAGGCCGAATTGATACTCACCCGCGTACCGTCATCATCCGCATTTTTACCGGCGTCAGTCGCTTTGGTTTGCCCTTGCACCGGCGTCGCTGCGTCGGATTTGCTCTGTGTCGTCTGTTGTTTGGCGGCAGGCGTCGCCGCCAGCGCCCCCGCGCTCATCCCGGTGGTGGCAATAGCCAGCGTAATTAACAGTGCTTTGATTCCACATTTCATGCTGTTATCTCCTTGTTTGTTGACAGCCACGTCACGATAGCCGCCAGATAAACCCGGCACAAACAGTAGATTGCAGAAATGGAAAAGGCCGCGAAAGCGGCCTTTAGTTATTGCAGAGCGTTACGAAAATCTGCGAGCAGACACGTAATTACTGCTGCTGAGTCATCACATCACCCAGCTTGATTTTGGCTTCTTTACGCAGGTTGCTCATCATGGCTTCGAAGGCAATCTGAGCATTGTTCTGGGTAATCCCCTGAACCATCGCTTTCTTCTGCGCGTCTGGCAGGGTGCCGGCTTTCACTTCATCCAGCGCCAGCAGAACGACGTTACCCTGCGCATCGGTGGTGGTACCGAAGCTTGGCTTATCCTTCGCAGGCAGAGTCAGAGCAAACGCGGCCTGGCTGATTGGGTCCTGGCCGGTACGGCTCAGCGTTTTCGCTTCACCGAAGCTCAGGCCAGCCGCTTTCAGCGCGTCTTCTTTACCCGCTTTCAAATCAGACAGAATCTTTTCAGCATCCAGTTTCGCCTGCTGTTCCGCTTTGTTGTGCTTAACCTGGGCAACGACCTGATCCTTCACGTCCGCCAGCGGTTTGACCGCTTCTGGCTTGTGCTCGCTGACGCGCAACACAAACGCACGATCGCCGTCGACGGTAATGATGTCAGAGTTACTGCCCGGCGTGCCGTTCTCGCCCACCAGACCACCATTGAAGATGGCATCGGAAACCGGTTTAAAGTTCAGCTCTTCCGGCAGGTTGTCACGACCAAACCAGCCCGTCTCAACCGCCTTCACACCCGCCGCCTGCTCAGCACCCGCCAGAGATTCGTTGTCGTTGCTGGCAGCATCGCTCACCTTCTGCTGCAGCGCGTAGTAGGCATCCAGCGCTTTTTCCTGTTTCACTTTCGCCGCGATATCGTCGCGAACCTCAGCCAGAGGCTTGGTTTTCGCCGCGGTGATGTCGTCCAGACGCACGACCAGGAAACCAACGGAAGACTTAATGACGCCAGAAAGTTGACCTTTCTCTTTCAGACCGGCATTTTTCAGCTCATCCGGTGTGGTCGCGTCTTCCAGCCATCCCATATCACCGCCGTTTTTCGCAGAGATAATGTCGGTGGATTTCGCTTTCGCAACGGTCGCGAAATCAGCGCCTTTATTCAGCTCTTCCAGTACCGCTTTGGCATCAGCCTCGGTCTTCGTCTGAATCACGCTGTAGCGGTTACGCTGCGGCTGAGTGAACTGATCCTGATGCTGGTCGTAGTAAGACTGGATTTCCGCATCAGACGCGGTTTCCTGCAGCGCGGCAGCATCCAGCTTGATGTAGCTCACACGGAACTGCTCTGGAGAAACAAAGGAATTCTTGTTCTGCTCGTAGTAAGCGTTAACGTCAGCGTCGCTCACCTGCTGTTTCGCCGCCAGGGCGTTCACATCAATAGTCGCTTCGCGTACAACGCGCTGCTGCGCCACCAGCGCGGCCAGTTCGTCCGTTTCACCTTTGAGCATGAAATCGGTGCCCACAACGGCATTGATGAGCTGCTGGGTGGTCAGCTGATTACGCAGAGCCTGCGCGTACTGATCGGCCGTCATCCCCATCTGGTTGACGATGCTGTTATAACGCGCGTTGTCGAATTTACCGTTAGACTGGAAAGCCTGGGTGGAGAAGATGGCTTTTTTCACCTGCTCATCGCTGATGCCAAGGCCCAGTTTTTTGGCATACTGATCCAGAAGCGCTTCGTCGATAAGACGGTTCAGTGTCTGTTGGCGCAGGGTCTTCATGTACCCTTCGTTCGCCGCCAGTTCAGAGAATTGGTCGCCCAGCTGTTGCTGCATACGGTTACGTTCACCGGCAAAAGCATTCTCGAACTGACCACGGCTGATCTCCTGGCCATTCACTTTTGCGGCATAGTTTGCGCCACCGCCAATAAGGTAACTGCTCACGCCGGTCAATATGAACGACACGATAATGATACCGAAAATAATCTTGAGCACGAGACTGTTAGCAGCCGTGCGTAAGCTGTCCATCATGGTGTAACAACACTCCGCTGTAGGTGACTGGTTACCTGACGCTGACGGAAAATCCTGCCCGTCGCGCGTGAAGGTGTATTGTGACAAGAAAACGGGGCGATTGTCAGCCCACAACTCGCATAAACTCGCACAAATCAGGTCTGGACAAACAAAAAAGGCACATCAAATGATGCGCCCTTGTACTTTCCGGCTTCCCTGAAACGGGAAAGCAATCAGTTTACTGCGTCTTTCAGCGCTTTACCTGCACGGAAACCCGGCACTTTAGCAGCAGCAATGGTGATCTCTTTACCGGTCTGAGGGTTGCGGCCAGTACGGGCAGCACGCTCTTTAACAGCAAAAGTACCGAAGCCTACCAGTGCAACGTCGTCCCCAGCCTGCAGAGATTCAGTAACAGAAGCAATTAATGCATCTAAGGCACGTCCAGCTGCAGCTTTAGAAATATCAGCACCAGCAGCAATTTTGTCAATCAGTTGAGATTTATTCACTGTTCTCTTCCTCTCTTTATAATTTATATCGCGCCTGAATCCTTCACAACGCGACCGCGCAGCAGTTATATCAGGCCTGCCATGACCTTACAACACCCGTTGTTGATGGCTGACCTAATCAGCAATCTAAATTAGCTATACAAAAAAAGGCTGGCAAGTGCGAAATGACTTACCAGCCTTGTTTTTATTGACGCTCTTTGCGCGAGGTCACTATTTTGCGGTTACAACCTGCATTCCGGAGGGTTCATTCTGCAGTGCGAGACTGAGAACTTCCTCAATTCGCTTCACAGGATGAATCTGCAGATCGGCAATCACGTTGTCCGGAATCTCTTCCAGATCGCGTTTATTTTCGTAAGGGATCAATACGGTTTTGATCCCACCGCGGTGCGCCGCCAGCAGTTTTTCTTTTAAACCACCAATCGGCAGAACCTGACCACGCAGCGTGATTTCACCGGTCATTGCCACATCAGCACGCACCGGGTTCCCTGTCAGACAGGAAACCAGAGCGGTACACATGGCAATACCCGCGCTTGGACCATCTTTCGGCGTCGCCCCTTCAGGTACGTGCACGTGGATGTCGCGTTTTTCGTAGAAATCAGGGTTGATACCCAGTTTCTCCGCACGCGCACGAACCACGGTCAACGCCGCCTGGATGGACTCCTGCATCACTTCACCCAGCGAGCCGGTGTAGGTCAGTTTGCCTTTACCTGGCACACAGGCGGTTTCGATGGTCAGCAGATCGCCACCCACTTCCGTCCATGCCAGGCCAGTCACCTGACCAACGCGGTTTTCGTTGTCCGCGCGACCGTAGTCGAAGCGCTGGACGCCCAGGTACGCATGCAGATTATCGCCGTTAATCACAATGTGTTTCAGGCTCTTATCCAGCAGCAGCTGTTTCACCGCCTTACGGCACAGTTTAGAGATTTCACGCTCAAGACTACGCACGCCCGCTTCACGGGTGTAGTAGCGAATGATGCCGATAATCGCGCTGTCCTCGACGGTCAGCTCGTTGGCTTTCAGCGCGTTACGCTCGATCTGTTTCGGCAGCAGGTGCTGCTTAGCAATGTTCAGCTTCTCATCTTCGGTATAACCGGAGAGACGGATCACTTCCATACGGTCCAGCAGCGGGGCCGGAATGTTCATAGAGTTGGAGGTCGCCACGAACATCACATCGCTCAGGTCGTAGTCCACTTCCAGGTAGTGATCGCTGAACGCCACGTTCTGTTCTGGATCAAGCACTTCCAGAAGTGCAGACGCTGGGTCGCCACGCATGTCCGACGACATCTTATCGATCTCATCAAGCAGGAACAGCGGGTTTTTAACCCCCACTTTCGCCATCTTCTGGATCAGTTTACCCGGCATAGAACCGATGTAGGTACGGCGGTGACCGCGGATTTCCGCCTCATCGCGTACGCCACCCAGCGCCATACGGATATACTTACGTCCGGTCGCTTTGGCGATGGACTGACCCAGAGAGGTTTTACCCACCCCCGGCGGTCCGACCAGGCACAGAATTGGACCTTTGATTTTGTTTACACGGCTCTGTACCGCGAGGTACTCAAGAATGCGGTCTTTCACGCGTTCCAGGCCGTAGTGGTCGGTATCCAGGATTTCCTGCGCCTGACGCAGGTCTTTTTTGACCTTGCTGCGGGCGTTCCACGGAACCTGCACCATCCACTCAATGTAGCCGCGTACAACGGTCGCTTCAGCCGACATTGGAGACATCATTTTCAGCTTCTGCAGTTCTGCTTCGGCTTTCTCTTTCGCCTCTTTCGGCATCTTCGCCGCGTCGATCTTACGCTTCAGCGCTTCGTTTTCGTCCGGCGCGTCGTCCATCTCGCCCAGCTCTTTCTGAATGGCCTTCATTTGCTCATTCAGATAGTACTCACGCTGGGATTTCTCCATCTGCTTTTTCACGCGGTTGCGAATACGCTTCTCAACCTGCAGCAGATCGATTTCGGACTCCATCATCGCCATCAGGTATTCCAGACGTTCGTTAACGTCGGACATTTCCAGCACGGACTGTTTGTCAGCCAGCTTCAGCGGCATATGGGCAGCGATGGTGTCCGCCAGACGTGCAGGATCGTCGATGCTGTTCAGCGACGTCAGCACTTCTGGTGGGATTTTCTTGTTCAGCTTGATATAGCCTTCAAACTGGCTAATCGCGGTGCGCACCAGCACTTCCTGCTCGCGCTCATCAAGCTCAGGCGAATCAAGGTACTCTGCCTTCGCAGAGAAGTGCTCGCCGTCGTCTGACAGAGTGGTAATACGCGCACGCTGCAGCCCTTCTACCAGCACCTTCACGGTGCCGTCAGGCAGCTTCAGCATCTGCAAAATAGAGGCCACGGTCCCGACGGTGAAAAGATCGTTTACACCCGGCTCATCCGTTGATGCTTCTTTCTGCGCCACCAGCATGATTTTTTTATCATGATCCATAGCGGCTTCGAGGCAACGGATAGATTTTTCCCGCCCTACAAATAAGGGTATGACCATGTGCGGATAAACCACCACATCGCGCAACGGCAATACGGGGATTTCAATGCGTTCAGAACGCTCAGGATTCATAGAGCTCTCTCTTAGTTAGTGTCCGCCAGGTAAGCTGGTCATGTCACTGTGCTTCACATAACCATTAACATGTATCCAGTATATGGGGATGTTTCCCACACATTCAACGCTATGAATACGGAAAAAGTAAAGGGGAGATAAAATCCCCCCTTTTTGATTAACTGCTTGTATGATTTGGTGAATTATTCGCCAGATGCCTGCTGTGCTTCCGGTTTGCCGTAAATCAGCAGCGGCTTGGTTTGACCGCTGATGACGGACTCGTCAATCACCACTTTCTCAACGTCTTCCATCGATGGCAGATCGTACATGGTGTCGAGCAGTGCCGCTTCAACGATAGAACGCAGGCCACGGGCACCGGTTTTACGGATCATCGCTTTCTTGGCAATGGCATCCAGCGCTTCGTCGCGGAATTCCAGGTCAACGCCTTCCAGATTGAACAGCGCCTGATACTGCTTGGTCAGCGCATTTTTTGGCTCTTTCAGGATCTGGATCAGCGCGTCTTCACTCAGCTCATTCAGCGTTGCCACAACCGGCAGACGGCCGATGAATTCAGGGATCAGACCGAATTTGATCAGATCTTCTGGTTCAACCTGAGACAGCAGTTCACCTTCGTTTGGTTTTTCCGACGTCGATTTCACCGTTGCGCCAAAACCAATGCCAGAGCCGGTTTCAACACGGTGGGAGATGACTTTATCCAGACCAGCAAACGCACCGCCACAGATGAACAGGATCTTAGAGGTATCAACCTGCAGGAACTCCTGCTGAGGATGTTTACGACCCCCCTGTGGCGGAACAGCGGCAACCGTACCTTCGATCAGCTTCAGCAGTGCCTGCTGTACGCCTTCACCCGATACGTCACGGGTAATGGACGGGTTGTCGGATTTACGGGAGATCTTGTCGATCTCATCGATGTAAACAATCCCGCGCTGGGCTTTCTGTACGTCGTAATCGCATTTCTGCAGCAGTTTCTGGATGATGTTTTCAACATCCTCACCCACATAACCGGCCTCGGTCAGGGTGGTGGCATCCGCCATCGTGAACGGAACATCAAGCAGACGCGCCAGGGTTTCAGCCAGCAGCGTTTTACCGGAACCGGTTGGGCCGATCAGCAGAATGTTACTTTTACCCAGTTCTACGCCATTGCTGGTGTCGCCGTTACGCAGACGTTTGTAGTGATTATAGACCGCTACCGCCAGCACTTTCTTGGCCTGCTCCTGCCCGATGACGTAGTCGTCAAGGTGATGACGAATTTCATGCGGCGTTGGCAGCGCGCTGCGCTCACGGTGCGGTGCGACTTCTTTAATCTCTTCGCGAATGATGTCGTTACATAAATCGACACATTCGTCGCAGATATACACGGACGGCCCGGCAATCAGTTTACGCACTTCATGCTGGCTTTTGCCGCAAAAAGAGCAGTACAGCAGTTTGCCCGAACCATCTTTGCGTTTATCTGTCATGAGTCCAAACCTCTTTTTAAGTTCTTTGTGCCGCACATGACGACGCAAATGCCAATCTAAGACGCAAGCTGCAATAAGCAGCGTGCCGCCCTACCTTAGTATAGCGGCACACTCGCGTCGCGGGCATCAATTACGATGGGTCAACACGGAGTCGACTAAGCCGTACTCAACTGCCTCTGGTGCAGAGAGGAAGCGATCGCGCTCGGTATCGCGCTCGATCTGCTCGAGTGGTTGACCCGTATGCTGCGCCATAAGTTCATTCATGCGCGCTTTTACTTTCAGAATTTCGCGGGCGTGGATTTCGATATCCGTCGCCTGCCCCTGGTAACCGCCCAGCGGCTGGTGAATCATCACGCGGGAATTTGGCAAGCAGAAACGCTTCCCTTTCGCCCCTGCTGTTAACAGGAACGCGCCCATAGATGCAGCCTGACCCATACAGATAGTGCTGACATCTGGCTTGATGAATTGCATGGTGTCATAAATGGACATCCCCGCTGTAATCACGCCCCCCGGGGAGTTGATGTACAGGTAAATGTCCTTTTCCGGGTTTTCCGCTTCCAGAAACAGCATCTGCGCCACGATCAGGTTAGCCATGTGGTCTTCCACCTGGCCGGTCAGAAAGATAACGCGTTCCTTGAGCAGACGGGAATAGATATCAAAAGATCGCTCACCACGTGAGGTCTGTTCAATAACCATTGGCACCAGAGCCATATGGGGTGCAAAGTTATCTCGTTCGCCACTGTATGACATTTCCGTCTCCTGGATCTAAATTGAAAACACCTGCTGTACTGATTGTAACCTTATGGACGGATTATCAGCCAGTCTCATTCATCGTGATTACGTACTTATGGGGTTCACAGTGCCCTATTTCAAGCATAACAACCTTTTGTTGTTACGCTAACACTGAAAGGGCGTTTTAGCACTCTTCCTGGGCTATTGGTGTGATAAAAAAAACCCGTCACCAAAAGGCAACGGGTTTTTGTTCAAACTTTAAACCGTTGGGGCGAAATTACGCCTGCTGGTTCATCAGTTCGTTGAAAGAGGTCGCTTTTTCGGACACTTTCGCTTTCGCCAGTACCGCTTCAACAGCCTGCTCTTCCAGGGCGACGTTGCGCATGTTGTCCATCAGCTCTTTGTTCTTACCGTAGAACTCGATCACTTCTGATGGATCTTCGTATGCAGAAGCCATCTCTTCGATCAGGCCTTTCACACGCTCTTCGTCAGCTTTCAGCTCGTGGGTACGAATCACTTCACCCAGCAGCAGGCCAACAACTACGCGGCGTTTCGCTTGCTCTTCGAACAGCTCGCGTGGCAGTTCCATCGCTTGCTGCTGGTTGCCACCGAAACGCTGTGCAGCCTGACGGCGCAGAACGTCGATTTCGCTGTCGATCAGGGCAGCTGGAACGTCGATGTCGTTGGCTTTCACCAGACCTTCGATCGCCTGAGATTTCACACGGTTACGCACCGCGCCGTTCAGTTCGCGTTCCATGTTCTTACGCACTTCGGTACGCAGACCCGCTACGGAACCATCTTCCACGCCGAAACGCTTGATGAATTCTTCAGTCAGTTCTGGCAGTTCGCGCTCTTCAACTTTCTTCAGGTTGATAGCGAACTTCGCTGCTTTCCCTTTCAGGTTTTCAGCGTGGTATTCTTCCGGGAAGGTCACGTCGATGGTGAACTCTTCGCCAGCCTTGTGGCCTTTGATACCGTCTTCGAAGCCTGGGATCATACGACCCTGGCCCATTGCCAGTACGAAGTCAGACGCTTTACCGCCTTCGAACTCTTCGCCGTCTACAGAACCGGTGAAGTCGATGGTGACACGGTCTTCAGCGTCAACAGCGCCTTCTTTCTCTTTCCAGTTCGCCTGCTGCTTGCGCAGGGTATCCAGCATGCCGTCAACGTCTTCGTCAGTCACGGAAACAACTGGTTTTTCAACTTCGATAGATTCCAGACCTTTCAGCTCAACTTCCGGGTACACTTCGAACTCTACGGAGTAGGTGAAGTCTTCGCCCAGTTTGTATTCGCCTGGAACGTAATTCGGCGCGCCGGCCGGATTGATTTTTTCTTTGATGATCGCATCAATAAAGTTACGGCTCATCAGTTCACCCAGCACATCCTGACGCACGGAAGCGCCATAACGCTGAGCAACAACATTCATTGGTACTTTGCCCTTGCGGAAGCCGTCAATACGTACTTTTTTTGCTACGTTGACCAGCTCGCTTTTCACAGCAGTTTCGATGCTGTCAGCAGCGATAGTAATCGTTACACGGCGGCCAAGGCCTTGAGTGGTTTCAACTGAAACTTGCATCTTGTTACCTCAAAAAAATCACAGTGCTCGGTCAACTCTGAATCTGTCTGTTATACCGGGATGCTCTCTTAGTGCAGATTCACATTCCCTGTCGCCAGAATCATCCCGAAGACATTCAATAAGACGCGGCATTATAGCGGCATCACTTAGGTGAGTCGAGAACGGTTGGGGCATGTTGCTGCGGCTTTTTTCACACTTTAAGGCTATTTTTAGCCTTAAAATCGCACCATCCGCTCAAAACTCAGACAAAACAAAACGGCCCGGAGGCCGTTTTGAGGAAATCTGTAAGCAACATACTGGAAAAGCTCCAGCCGTTGCAAATCCGATTTATCAGGCGATTGTGCCTGCTCCGCGACAGGGCGGTGATGCAAAAACCGTATCCTGCAAGCCTTCCCATTCCTTAATGGTATAGGTATGCAGTGCCAGCGCATGTACGGTCGTGGAGAGTTCTTCCGTCAAGGTGCTGTAGATCAAGCGATGCCGATTCAGGAAACGTTCTCCCGTGAAGCGATCGCTAACCAGAACCACTTTGAAGTGGCTTTCAGAACCTGCCGGCACGTTATGACGATAGCTTTCGTCGACGACTTCGAGGAACACAGGGTTGAACGCCGCCCTTAATTTATCTTCTATATGCTCACGTATCATCATGAAATTACTCCTCCGACAACGCCAGGATGTCACCCATCCCTTTAAATGTTAGCCGCTTTTACCGTTTCCATTACACCTTGACAACAAATATTTAGCTTTCGTCTGATTTTCTCATTCAAACGAATGAAGTTCACTGTGAGACTCATACGTTTTGTCATACACGGATTGGGAAAAACGGTGAACTGGTCAGTTTTCGGACAAGGCGATGAATTTACATGCGTTGACCACTTCCCCTCGCCGTTGGCGATGTTATGATGGCGGCAATTTTTCTCTTTATATGCTTACGATTCGTTGAGAACCCGAAAATGTTAAAAAAACTCTTCTTTCCGTTGGTAGCCCTTTTTATGCTGGCAGGCTGCGCTACCCCGCCTACCACTATTGATGTCTCACCAAAAATCACCCTGCCTCAGCAGGACCCAAGCCTGATGGGCGTCACCGTGAGCATTAACGGTGCCGATCAGCGTCAGGATCAGGCGCTGGCAAAAGTGACCCGCGATAACCAGCAGGTTACCCTCACCGCGTCCCGCGACCTGCGCTTCCTGCTCCAGGAAGTGCTGGAGAAACAGATGACCGCTCGCGGCTACATGATTGGCCCAAGCGGCGCGGTTGATCTGCAGATCATCGTGAACAACCTGTATGCTGACGTGTCTCAGGGCAACGTGCGCTACAACATCGCGACCAAAGCGGATATCGCCATCATTGCCACCGCGAAGAATGGCAACAAGATGACCAAAAACTACCGCGCCAGCTACTCTGTTGAAGGTGCGTTCCAGGCCTCCAACCAGAACATTGCTAACGCCGTTAATAGCGTGCTGACCGATACCATCGCCGATATGGCGCAGGACACCAGCATTCACGACTTCATCAAGCAGAACGCGCGTTAATCCCGCTCGCTGACCCGGTGTATCACCGGGTCAGTTTTATAAGAACATGTCCAGCCATTACTTACGCATTTTCCAGCAACCGAAATCAGCGATTCTGCTGATCCTCGGCTTTGCCTCGGGTTTACCCCTCGCACTCACTTCCGGCACGCTTCAGGCGTGGATGACGGTCGAGAACATCGATCTGAAAACCATTGGCTTCTTCTCGCTTGTGGGCCAGGCCTACGTCTTTAAGTTCCTGTGGTCTCCGGTCATGGATCGCTACACGCCGCCTTTCCTCGGGCGTCGTCGCGGCTGGCTGGTGATGACGCAAATCCTACTGCTGCTGACCATTGCGGCGATGGGTTTTCTTGAGCCCACCACGCAGCTTCGCTGGATGGCGGCGCTTGCGGTGGTGATTGCCTTCTGTTCCGCCTCTCAGGATATCGTGTTCGACGCTTGGAAGACGGACGTGTTACCTGCGGAAGAGCGCGGCGCCGGTGCGGCAATCAGCGTGCTGGGCTATCGCCTCGGGATGCTGGTCTCTGGTGGGCTGGCGCTGTGGCTTGCCGACCGTTACCTCGGCTGGCAGGGTATGTACTGGCTGATGGCCGCCCTGCTGATCCCCTGCATTATCGCGACCTTATTGGCGCCCGAACCGAGTGACGTTATCCCGGTTCCCCGCTCGCTGGAGCAGGCCGTCGCCGAACCGCTTCGTGACTTCTTTGGCCGCAACAACGCCTGGCTGATCCTGTTGCTCATCGTCCTTTATAAGCTGGGCGATGCCTTTGCCATGAGCCTGACCACCACCTTCCTGATCCGCGGTGTCGGTTTTGACGCCGGCGAAGTGGGTGTGGTGAATAAAACGCTGGGGCTGTTTGCGACCATTGTCGGGGCATTATACGGTGGCGTGCTGATGCAGCGCCTGACGCTGTTCCGCGCGCTGCTGATTTTCGGCATCCTTCAGGGCGCCTCTAACGCAGGCTACTGGCTGCTGTCGATTACCGATAAACATACGATCAGCATGGCCGCGGCGGTGTTCTTCGAAAACCTCTGCGCCGGTATGGGCACAGCGGCGTTTGTCGCCCTGCTGATGACCCTGTGCAACAAGTCATTTTCCGCCACGCAGTTCGCTCTGCTCTCGGCGCTCTCTGCCGTAGGCCGCGTGTACGTTGGCCCGATTGCCGGCTGGTTCGTGGAAGCCCACGGTTGGCCAACATTTTATCTCTTTTCTGTCGTGGCCGCCGTGCCGGGGATTTTATTGTTGCTGGTGTGTCGCCAGACGCTGGAATATACCCAGCGGACAGAACACTTTATGCCGCGCACCGAATATCACCGCGCCTACCGTTTTGCGTTACGTCTGTTAATGGTGGGCTGCCTTGCTCTGGCACTGTGGCTGGTGGTGCTCATTATTAATGCCAGCACGTCACTGGCACTCCCCTTCGAAGCCCTTCTGCTGGACGCAGGCGCCCTGCTGGCTATCGCCGGGATCCTGACCGGGGGCCTGCTCGATTTCATGGCCTTGCGTAAAACGCAGATGACCTGAAGAAAAATGCGAAAGGTTATTTTCCGTTGTAATCACTAACCGAAATTATAACGGCGAAATAGCCATCAACCGCAAAAAAAATATTTGTTGTTTTGTGCGGGATAGGATTTGGAAATTATTGGCTCCCATTCCAAAACGCTATTTTTCATTAAACGATTCAGCATGCGAGAGTTTGATTTTTCGTTTTTTAGATGTCTTTTTATTGATAATTAATTGTTAATTTTTTGTTTATTTTCAACAATGGTTATACCAATTGCCCCTTTTAGGGTATGCTTGGGGGTCCTTTCGTTATAAAGCCCATGCCATGCGGCTTCGGTCATAAGAACCGACATAATTTGCAACACTTGTGACACGTGCGGCAGAACCCGGTAACACCTTCCTGACACAGGCCTAATGATGTTTACAGTAATGTAACCTTCCCGTAAAATGCCCGCACACTTTAAACGCCACCAGACTCCGTGGAATTGAGGTCGTTAAATGAGACTCGGGAAATACAATAAAAGTTTGGGATGGTTGTCATTATTCGCGGGCACTGTATTACTCAGTGGCTGCGATTCTGCACTACTAGACCCCAAAGGACAGATTGGACTGGAACAACGTTCACTGATATTGACGGCTTTTGGCCTGATGTTGATTGTGGTTATTCCTGCCATTTTGATGGCTGTTGGTTTCGCCTGGAAGTATCGTGCGAGCAATAAAGATGCGAAGTATAGCCCTAACTGGTCACACTCCAATAAAGTGGAAGCTGTGGTCTGGACGGTACCTATTCTGATCATCCTGTTCCTTGCCGTACTGACCTGGAAAACCACTCACGCACTTGAGCCAAGCAAACCGCTGGTTCACGATGAGAAACCTATTACCATTGAAGTGGTCTCCATGGACTGGAAATGGTTCTTCATCTATCCAGAGCAGGGTATTGCTACCGTGAATGAAATCGCCTTCCCGGCGAACACTCCGGTTCAGTTCAAAGTGACCTCCAACTCCGTAATGAACTCCTTCTTCATCCCACGTCTGGGTAGCCAGATTTACGCGATGGCCGGTATGCAGACCAATCTGCACCTGATCGCGAATGAAGCAGGCACCTATGATGGTATCTCCGCCAGCTATAGCGGCCCGGGCTTCTCAGGTATGAAGTTCAAAGCTATTGCGACGCCGGACCGTGCCGCTTTCGACCAGTGGGTTGAAAAAGCGAAGCAGTCTCCAAACACCATGTCTGACATGGCGGCGTTCGAAAAAGTGGCTGCACCTAGCGAATACAACAAGGTGGAGTACTTCTCTAATGTGAAACCAGATTTGTTCAAAGACGTTATTGGCAAATTTATGGATCACGGCAAGAGCATGGACATGACCCAGCCTGAAGGCGAGCACAGCGCGCATGAAGGTATGGAAGGCATGGACATGAGCCACGCGGAAACCGCTCACTAAGGGGCCGAGGAAGAAAATGTTCGGAAAATTGACACTGGATGCAGTGCCCTACCATGAACCGATTATCGTGGTTACGGTGGCTGCAATTATCATTGGTGGCGCGGCCTTACTGGCCCTGATCACTTACTTCGGTAAGTGGAGCTACCTGTGGAACGAGTGGCTGACTTCGGTTGACCACAAAAAACTCGGTATCATGTACTGCATCGTCGGTATCGTCATGTTAATTCGTGGCTTTGCGGATGCGATCATGATGCGTAGCCAGCAGGCACTCGCTTCAGCGGGTGAAGCCGGCTTCCTGCCGCCGCACCACTACGATCAGATCTTTACCGCTCACGGCGTTATCATGATCTTCTTCGTGGCGATGCCGCTGGTTATCGGTCTGATGAACGTTGTCGTTCCGCTGCAAATCGGCGCGCGCGACGTGGCGTTCCCGTTCCTGAACAACCTGAGCTTCTGGTTCACGGTTGTCGGCGTTATTCTGGTTAACCTGTCACTGGGTGTGGGCGAATTCGCGCAGACCGGCTGGCTGGCTTACCCGCCGCTGTCAGGAATTGAGTACAGTCCGGGCGTTGGCGTCGACTACTGGATTTGGGCGCTTCAGCTCTCCGGTGTCGGTACTACCCTGACCGGTATCAACTTCTTCGTGACCATTATCAAGATGCGTGCCCCTGGCATGACCATGTTCAAGATGCCGGTATTTACCTGGGCATCTCTGTGCGCCAACATCCTGATTATTGCCTCCTTCCCAATTCTGACCGTCACCATCGCGCTGCTGACCCTGGACCGCTACCTGGGCACCCATTTCTTCACGAATGATATGGGTGGCAACATGATGATGTACATCAACCTGATTTGGGCCTGGGGTCACCCGGAAGTGTACATTCTGGTTCTGCCTGTGTTCGGTGTGTTCTCCGAAATCGCGGCAACCTTCTCGCGTAAACGTCTGTTTGGTTACACCTCTCTGGTGTGGGCAACCGTGTGTATTACCGTTCTGTCGTTCATCGTTTGGCTGCACCACTTCTTCACCATGGGTGCGGGCGCGAACGTAAACGCCTTCTTCGGTATCACCACTATGATTATCGCCATCCCTACCGGGGTGAAGATCTTCAACTGGCTGTTCACCATGTACCAGGGCCGTATCGTGTTCCACTCAGCGATGCTGTGGACCATCGGCTTCATCGTGACCTTCTCCGTAGGTGGGATGACCGGCGTACTGCTGGCGGTACCAGGTGCTGACTTCGTTCTGCACAACAGTCTGTTCCTGATTGCGCACTTCCATAACGTTATCATCGGTGGCGTGGTCTTCGGCTGCTTCGCTGGCGTAACCTACTGGTGGCCAAAAGCGTTCGGCTTCACGCTGAACGAAAAATGGGGTAAACGCGCGTTCTGGTTCTGGATCATCGGCTTCTTCGTGGCATTTATGCCGCTGTACGTGCTGGGCTTCATGGGTATGACCCGTCGTCTGAGCCAGCAGATCGATCCGCAGTTCCACCCAATGCTGATGGTTGCAGCGGGCGGTGCCGTGCTGATTGCCTGTGGTATCGCGTCTCAGCTGATTCAGTTCTACGTGTCTATTCGCGACCGCGACCAGAACCGTGACCTGACCGGTGACCCATGGGGTGGCCGTACGCTGGAGTGGGCAACCTCTTCTCCACCGCCTTTCTATAACTTTGCCATCGTGCCGCAGGTTCATGAACGCGACGCATTCTGGGAAATGAAAGAAAAAGGTGAAGCGTACAAGCAACCTGCTCATTACGAAGAGATCCACATGCCGAAAAACAGCGGTGCGGGCATCGTGATTGCCGCCTTCGCAACGGTATTTGGTTTCGCAATGATCTGGCACATCTGGTGGATGGCGATTGTTGGCTTCGCCGGCATCGTAATCAGCTGGATTGTGAAGAGCTTTGACGAGGACGTGGACTACTACGTACCAGTCCGTGAAGTTGAGAAGCTGGAAAATCAGCATTTCGACGAGATTTCTAAAGCGGGGCTGAAAAATGGCAACTGATACTCTGGCGCACTCAACTGCCCACGCGCATGAACATGCGCACCACGATACAGGACCGACCAAAGTCTTCGGTTTCTGGATCTACCTGATGAGCGACTGCATTCTGTTCTGCTGTCTGTTCGCGACCTATGCCGTTCTGGTGAACGGCACGGCGGGCGGCCCGGCTGGCAAGGATATCTTTGAACTGCCGTTCGTTCTGGTTGAAACCGCACTGCTGTTATTCAGCTCCATCACCTACGGCATGGCGGCTATCGCCATGTACAAAAACAACAAGAGCCAGGTTGTGTCCTGGCTGGCGTTGACCTGGTTGTTTGGTGCTGGATTTATCGGGATGGAAATCTATGAATTCCATCACCTGATTCTGGAAGGTTTCGGTCCGGATCGCAGTGGCTTCCTGTCCGCGTTCTTCGCGCTGGTAGGTACCCACGGTCTGCACGTCACCTCTGGTCTGATCTGGATGGCGGTACTGATGTTCCAGGTATCCCGTCGCGGCCTGACCAGCACTAACCGTACCCGTATTATGTGCCTGAGCCTGTTCTGGCACTTCCTGGACGTGGTGTGGATCTGTGTGTTCTCTGTTGTATATCTGATGGGGGCGATGTAATGAGTCATTCAAACGATCATGGCGCTTCCCACGGTAGCGTAAAAACCTACATGACAGGTTTCATCCTGTCGATCATCCTGACGGTGATCCCGTTCTGGATGGTGATGAGCGGTTCTGCGTCTAAGCCGGTTATTCTGGGTGCAATCCTGGTGACCGCGGTGATTCAGATTCTGGTGCATCTGGTTTGCTTCCTGCACATGAACACCAAGTCCGATGAAGGCTGGAATATGACCGCCTTTATCTTTACCGTGATTATCATCGCTATCCTGGTAGTCGGTTCCATCTGGATTATGTGGAACCTCAACTACAACATGATGGTTCACTAAGAGCGGCGAGTATGTTTAAGCAATACCTGCAAGTAACGAAACCAGGCATCATCTTTGGCAACCTGATCTCCGTGATCGGAGGGTTCCTGCTGGCCTCTAAGGGCAGCATTGATTACACCCTCTTTATCTACACGCTGGTCGGTGTGTCACTGGTTGTTGCGTCCGGTTGTGTATTTAACAACTACATCGACATGGATATCGACAAGAAGATGGAAAGGACCAAAAATCGGGTGCTGGTGAAAGGCCTGATCGCCCCTTCCGTCTCGCTGGTGTACGCCACCTTGCTGGGTATTGCTGGCTTTATGCTGCTGTGGTTTGGTGCTAACCCGCTGGCCTGCTGGCTGGGGGTGATGGGGTTCGTGGTGTATGTGGGCGTCTACAGCCTGTATATGAAACGCCACTCCGTCTACGGCACGCTGATTGGTTCTCTCTCCGGCGCTGCGCCGCCGGTGATTGGCTACTGCGCGGTCACGAACGAGTTCGACAGCGGTGCGCTGATCCTGCTGGCTATCTTTAGCCTGTGGCAGATGCCGCACTCTTATGCCATCGCGATTTTCCGCTTTAAGGATTATCAGGCAGCGAACATCCCGGTTCTGCCGGTCGTGAAAGGCATTTCGGTTGCCAAGAACCACATCACGCTGTACATCATCGCCTTTGCCGTGGCAACGCTGATGCTCTCTCTGGGTGGTTACGCTGGATATAAATATCTGGCGGTAGCGGCTGCGGTGAGCGTCTGGTGGCTCGGTATGGCGCTGCGCGGTTACAAAGTGGAAGATGACAAAGTCTGGGCGCGCAAACTGTTTGTGTTCTCGATTGTGGCCATCACCTCGCTGTCCGTGATGATGTCCGTGGACTTCATGGTGCCGGATTCACACAACCTGCTGACTTACGTCTGGTAAGCCACAACAGGTGAATAAAGGGGTGCTTCGGCACCCTTTTTTATTCACGGAATTTATTAATAACGCATGTAATATTTGTTAAATAACCCTTTATTTACCCCGCCCCTTCCCCGCACTACACTATGGCCTGCTTTTGAACTGAGGTGGTAATGAACGATTATAAAATGACGCCAGGCGAGCTTCGCGCGACCTGGGGCTTAGGGACTGTCTTCTCGCTACGGATGCTTGGCATGTTTATGGTCCTGCCTGTTCTGACCACGTACGGTATGGCGCTGCAGGGGGCCAGCGAGGCGCTGATTGGGCTCGCAATCGGCATCTACGGTCTGGCGCAGGCGGTGTTCCAGATCCCGTTTGGCCTGCTCTCTGACCGGGTGGGCCGAAAGCCGCTGATCGTTGGTGGGCTGCTGGTCTTTATGCTCGGGAGCGTCATTGCCGCCCTCTCCCACTCCATCTGGGGAATTATTCTCGGCCGCGCCCTGCAGGGTTCCGGCGCGATTGCCGCTGCGGTGATGGCGCTGCTGTCAGACTTAACCCGCGAGCAGAACCGCACTAAAGCGATGGCATTCATCGGCGTGAGCTTTGGCGTGACGTTTGCGATTGCGATGGTGCTGGGCCCCATCATTACGCACACATTGGGTCTGCACGCGCTGTTCTGGATGATTGCAGTGCTGGCGACCATCGGTATTGCCTTAACCCTGTGGGTGGTTCCGGACAGCAAAAACCACGTCCTCAACCGTGAGTCGGGGATGGTAAAAGGCTGCTTCAGCAAAGTGATCGTCGAGCCGCGCCTGCTGAAGCTGAATTTTGGCATTATGTGTTTGCACATCCTGCTGATGTCGACCTTTGTTGCCCTGCCCGGCCAGCTTGCCGCAGCGGGTTTTCCGGCTGCTGAGCACTGGAAAATCTATCTGGTCACGATGCTGATTTCGTTTGTCTCCGTCGTGCCGTTCATCATCTACGCCGAAGTGAAGCGCAAAATGAAGCGCGTCTTCGTGGGCTGCGTGGCGATACTGCTGATTGCCGAGATCGTGCTCTGGGGGGCCGGCCCGCACTTCTGGGAGCTGATTGCCGGCGTGCAGCTGTTCTTCCTGGCCTTTAACCTGATGGAAGCGTTGCTCCCGTCGCTTATCAGCAAAGAGTCCCCCGCCGGTTACAAAGGCACGGCAATGGGCATTTATTCCACCAGCCAGTTTCTCGGCGTGGCAATCGGCGGCTCGCTTGGCGGCTGGGTGGACGGCCTGTTTGATTCACAAACCGTGTTTCTCGCCGGTGCGCTGTTGGCGACAGTCTGGCTGCTGGTCGCCAGCACCATGAAAGAGCCGCGCTACGTGAGCAGCCTGCGCGTGGAAATCCCGAATGACGTTGAGATTAGCGATGCGCTGAAACAGCGTCTGGAAGCAAAAGAAGGCGTGACAGAAGTGCTGATTGTCCCCGAAGAGCGCAGCGCTTACGTCAAAATAGACAGTAAAATGACCAACCGCTTCGAAGTTGAGCAGGCGCTCAAAGCGTGAAAAAAAGCCCGGTTAAACCGGGCTTTTTATATTAATCGCGGAAGTTTTTAAACTGGAACGGCTGCCCCAGATCGCCGCCGCGCACCAGCGCCATCACCGACTGGAGGTCATCACGGGATTTCCCGGTGACGCGAATCTCTTCGCCCTGGATCTGCGCCTGCACCTTCAGCTTGCTGTCTTTGATGAGCTTCACAATCTTCTTCTGCACCGCGCTCTCGATGCCCTGCTTCAGCTTAGCTTCAACAAACCAGTTCTTACCGCTGTGCACAAACTCTTCCGGTACATCCAGAGACGTCCCTTCGATGCCGCGCTTTAACAGCTTGGCGCGCAGAATGTCGAGCAGCTGATTTACCTGGAAATCAGACTCGCTCAACACCTTGATGGTCTTATTTGCATCGTTCAGCTCAAACGACGCCTCAACGCCACGAAAATCGAAACGTGACTCAACTTCGCGGGTTGCGTTCTCAACGCCGTTGCGAACTTCCTGGATATCAACTTCGGAAACAATATCGAAAGATGGCATCTTTTCTTCTCCCTTCACTTTTGTTGCGTTGCATAATACCCGCTACGAGGCATAACTCAACAGAAGCTTAGCTGTATAATTAAGCTGTAACACCTGGCGCAGTTGCAGGTGAGGAGGAACAATGAAAATTACAGTGCTCGGATGTGGAGCCCTTGGTCAGCTGTGGCTGACCGCGCTGTGCAAGCACGGACATGAGGTTCAGGGCTGGCTGCGCGTGCCCCAGCCCTATTGCAGTGTAAACCTGATTGGTGAAGACGGAAGCATCTTTAACGAATCCCTCACCGCGAACGATCCTGATTTCCTGGCGCAAAGTGACCTTTTACTGGTGACGCTCAAAGCGTGGCAGGTCTCAGACGCGGTAAAGACGCTGTCCGCCCAGCTCCCCCCCACTTCGCCCATACTGCTGCTGCATAACGGCATGGGGACCCTTGACGAGCTGAAAAGCGTTCCGCAGCCCCTGCTGATGGCGTCGACCACGCACGCTGCCCGTCGCGACGGTAACATCATCGTGCATGTCGCCAGCGGGGTGACGCACATTGGACCCGCCAGAACGCAGGATGGCGACTATAGCTATCTGGCCGATGTGCTGCAGAAGGTGCTGCCGGACGTGGCCTGGCATAACCATATTCGTCCTCAGCTCTGGCGCAAGCTGGCCGTAAACTGCGTGATCAATCCGCTGACGGCGCTGTGGAACTGTCCGAACGGAGAGCTGAAAAATCATCCACAGGACGTTGCGGTGCTGTGTGCAGAAATCGCGGCGGTCGTTGAGCGGGAAGGCCTGCACACGTCGGCGGACGATTTGCGCTGCTACGTCGAGCAGGTTATTGAAAGCACGGCAGAAAACATCTCCTCGATGCTGCAGGACGTTCGGGCATTACGCCACACGGAGATCGACTATATCACCGGTTATCTGCTAAAACGCGCCCGCGCGCACGGCATCGCGGTGCCGGAAAACGCCCGTCTGTATGACCTGGTTAAACGTAAGGAGAGTGAATATGAGCGCGTCAGCCCTGATCTGCCTCGCCCCTGGTAGCGAAGAGATGGAAGCGGTCACCACCATTGATTTGATGGTGCGCGGTGGCATTAAGGTGACAACCGCCAGCGTCGCCAGCGACGGCAGCCTGGCGATTACCTGCTCGCGCGGCGTGAAGCTGCTCGCGGATGCCCCGCTCGTGCAGGTAGCCGACGGGGATTACGATATCATCGTTTTGCCCGGTGGCCTGAAAGGCGCGGAATGTTTTCGCGACAGCCCGCTGCTGGTCGAGACCGTGCGTCAGTTTCATTTATCCGGCCGTATCGTCGCCGCTATCTGTGCCGCCGCCGGCACGGTGCTGATTCCGCACGATATCTTCCCTATCGGCAACATGACCGGCTTCCTGGGGCTTAAGGATACGATCCCGGATGAGCATTGGGTGGATAAACGCGTCGTCTGGGACCCGCGCGTCAACCTGCTGACCAGCCAGGGACCCGGCACCGCAATTGATTTTGGCTTAAAGATTATTGACCTGCTGGTCGGGCGAGAAAAGGCGTACGAAGTGGCATCGTCGCTGGTGATGCCGGCGGGGATTTATAATTATTACGAATAGGTGTTTTCTCCCTCTCCCTGTGGGAGAGGGCCGGGGTGAGGGCATCAGGCCGCACTCCCCGGCGAGAAACTACGGGCGATACACCTTCACATTCGCAAAGCCCTGCTCGCGCAGATACAGCGCCTGCAGGCGGCTCATCACCCCGCGCTCACACCACAGCAGGTACGTTTTGCTCTGGTCGAGATCGCCAAACTTCGTGCTCAGCTTGTAGAACGGCAGAGAAACCACGTCGACGCCTTCAACCTGCAGCGGCTTGTCATCCTGCTCGTCAATAGAGCGGATATCCAGAATCGCATCGTTAGCGCCGAAACCGCTCACGGTTTCCACTTCTACCACTTCCTGCTCGGTCTGCTGGGCAATCTCGCGGATATCAATGTTGGACGCTTCCGCCACCACTTTTTCCAGAATGCTGAAATCGAAGTGCTCTTCTTCCGCTTCGATCTTCGCCTTCACCGCTTTCACCGTTGGGCTTTTTGAGATCACGCCGCAGTATTCCGGCATGGTGCGGGCAAAATCTTCGGTGCCGATTTCGCGCGCCAGATCGATGATGTGTTCTTTATCGTGAGAGATCAGCGGACGCAGGATCAGCGTATCAGACACGTTGTCGATAAGACGCAGGTTGGTCAGCGTCTGGCTGGAAACCTGGCCCAGCGCTTCGCCGGTGACCAGCGCCTGCACGCCGTAGCGTTCAGCCACTTTGGACGCCGCGCGCACCATCATGCGCTTCAGGATGACGCCCATCTGGCCGTCGTCCACTTTCTCCAGAATCTCGCCGACCACCGGTTCGAAATTAATTGCCACGAAACGCACGCGGTGGGAGCTGCCGAAGCGGTTCCACAGGTAATGCGCGACCTGACGAACGCCGATCTCGTGCGCCGCGCCGCCCAGGTTGAAGAAGCAGTAGTGTACGCGGCAGCCGCGGCGCATCAGCATATAGCTGGAGACGCCGGAGTCGAAGCCGCCGGAGATCAGGGACAATACGTCTTCCTGGGTGCCAATCGGGAAGCCGCCGATACCTTCATAGCGCCCTTTCACCAGCAGCAGGCGATCGTTTTCGATCTCCAGATTGACGGTTACGTCAGGGTTGGTCAGGCGCACGCGCGCAGACTCGACGTGCTGGTTCAGACCGCCGCCGACGTAACGTTCCACTTCAATGGAGCTGAACTCGTGCTTGCCGCGACGCTTTACGCGCACGCAGAAGGTTTTGCCTTCGATCTGGTCGCGGTACTGGACCAGCGCTTTCTCGAAGATGTCGTGCATATCGCTGAACGGGACATCTTCCACTTCCAGGATATGGTGGATACCCGGAATACGGGTCAGGGCGTCGCGAATATCCTGACGTTTGTTTTCGTCTTTGGCACGGACCTCAACGTGGTCCCAGTGGCGCACCACGGCGAGGGTTTCGTCGTAGTGCTTTAATACGTTTCGAATGTTCCCGGTGAGAATTTTAATAAAGCGCAAACGCACAGATTGGCTTTTGATGGTGATTTCAGGGAACAATTTAATGATAAACTTCATGGCGGCAATGTTTCTTAGGCAAGCGTATTAAGGCTTGTAATGGAAAAGAGTACAGCAGCCCACACCCGTGGCTGCATCCAGGCGCGCAAGTATACCACCATCGCGCCGCTCCTGTGCACATTGCGCGTTATTTGATAATTGCCCTGAGTCCGTTACCATGTCGGGGCTGAGAATATAAGAGTCAATTCACTATGCCGAAGAAGAACGACGCACCGGCCAGTTTCGAAACTGCGCTGAGTGAACTGGAGCAAATTGTTACCCGCCTTGAGAGCGGCGATCTCCCGCTGGAAGAGGCGCTCAACGAATTCGAGCGTGGCGTGCAGCTGGCGCGCCAGGGGCAGGTCAAGCTGCAGCAGGCCGAGCAGCGCGTGCAGATCCTGCTTTCCGACAGCGAAGACGCGAAAACCACGCCTTTCACACCGGACGCCGAGTAAATGGATTTTGCCAATGAGCTTCAGGCGCGTGTCGTACGCGCCAACGACGCCCTGCGCCGTTTTATCGCGCCACAGCCTTTTCAGAACACTCCACTGGTTGAAGCCATGCACTATGGCGCACTCTTGGGTGGAAAGCGCCTGCGCCCGTTCCTGGTGTACGCCACGGGCAATATGTTTGGCATCAGCGATAACACGCTGGACGCCCCGGCAGCCGCCGTTGAGTGCATCCATGCCTACTCGCTGATCCACGACGATCTCCCGGCCATGGACGACGACGATTTACGTCGGGGTCAACCCACCTGCCATATCAAGTTTGGCGAGGCGAATGCCATTCTGGCGGGTGATGCCCTGCAAACGCTGGCGTTCTCGATTTTGAGCGACGCGCCGATGGCGGAAGTGGCTGACCGTGACCGCCTGGCGATGATCTCCGAGCTGGCAATGGCCAGCGGCGTAGCCGGCATGTGCGGCGGACAGGCGCTGGATCTTGAAGCTGAAGGACGTCAGGTTAATCTGGAACAGCTGGAGCGTATTCATCGCCATAAAACAGGGGCGTTGATCCGTTCCGCCGTTCGCCTGGGCGCGCTGAGCGCGGGTGAACAAGGGCGCAAAGCCCTGCCGATTCTGGACAGATACGCAGAAAGTATCGGTCTGGCATTCCAGGTTCAGGATGACATTCTGGATGTGGTGGGCGATACTGCAACATTGGGTAAACGTCAGGGTGCGGACCAGCAGCTTGGCAAAAGTACCTACCCCGCCCTGCTGGGCCTTGAGCAAGCCCAACGTAAAGCCCGGGATCTGATTGACGATGCCCGCCAGTCGCTAAATGAACTGGCCGCGCAATCGCTGGATACCTCGGCACTGGAAGCGCTAGCGGACTATATAATCCAGCGTGATAAATAAACTATATATCTCGATGAGCCTTTGATGAGTTTTGATAT
Organism: Enterobacter sp. C6; assembly: GCF_008122455.1. NCBI lineage: Bacteria > Pseudomonadati > Pseudomonadota > Gammaproteobacteria > Enterobacterales > Enterobacteriaceae > Enterobacter > Enterobacter sp. C6. The sequence goes on along the minus strand of NZ_QPFW01000225.1, from coordinate 19,480 downwards.
TGCCAAATACCCGACACTGGCGTTAGTTGACTCCACCCAGGAGTTACGTCTGCTGCCGAAAGAGAGCCTGCCGAAGCTGTGCGACGAGCTGCGTCGCTACCTGCTCGACAGCGTTAGCCGCTCCAGCGGCCATTTCGCCTCCGGGCTTGGCACGGTAGAGCTGACCGTGGCGCTGCACTATGTCTATAACACGCCGTTCGATCAGCTCATCTGGGACGTGGGCCACCAGGCTTATCCGCACAAAATTCTGACCGGACGTCGCGATAAAATTGGCACCATTCGTCAGAAAGGCGGCCTGCACCCGTTCCCGTGGCGCGGTGAGAGCGAGTACGATGTGCTGAGCGTCGGCCACTCCTCTACCTCCATTTCGGCGGGCATCGGGATTGCCGTTGCCGCCGAAAAAGAGAACAAGCAGCGCCGCACCGTCTGCGTGATTGGCGACGGTGCCATCACCGCCGGTATGGCCTTTGAGGCCATGAACCATGCGGGCGACATCAAGCCGGACATGCTGGTTATCCTTAACGATAACGAAATGTCGATTTCCGAGAACGTCGGCGCGCTGAACAACCATCTGGCGCAGCTGCTCTCCGGCAAGCTTTACTCCTCGCTGCGTGAAGGCGGCAAGAAAGTCTTCTCCGGCGTGCCGCCAATCAAAGAGCTGCTCAAGCGTACCGAAGAGCACATTAAAGGCATGGTCGTGCCGGGCACCCTGTTTGAAGAGCTGGGCTTTAACTATATCGGCCCGGTTGACGGCCATGACGTGCTCGGTCTGGTGACCACGCTCAAGAACATGCGCGACCTGAAAGGCCCGCAGTTCCTGCACATCATGACCAAAAAAGGGCGTGGCTACGAACCGGCGGAAAAAGATCCGATCACCTTCCACGCGGTACCGAAATTTGACCCGTCCAGCGGCTGTCTGCCAAAAAGCAGCGGCGGCATGCCGAGCTATTCAAAAATCTTCGGCGACTGGCTGTGCGAAACCGCCGCGAAAGACAACAAGCTGATGGCGATCACCCCGGCCATGCGTGAAGGCTCCGGCATGGTGGAGTTCTCCAGAAAATACCCTGACCAGTATTTTGACGTTGCCATTGCCGAACAGCATGCGGTGACGTTTGCGGCGGGCCTTGCCATTGGCGGCTACAAGCCGGTTGTCGCGATCTATTCCACCTTCCTGCAGCGCGCCTACGATCAGGTCATCCACGACGTGGCGATTCAGAAGCTGCCGGTGCTGTTTGCTATCGATCGTGCAGGCATCGTCGGTGCCGACGGCCAGACGCACCAGGGCGCGTTTGACCTGTCGTTCCTGCGCTGTATTCCGGACATGGTCGTCATGACGCCAAGCGACGAGAACGAATGTCGTCAGATGCTGTTTACCGGCTACCACTATCAGGATGGCCCAAGCGCCGTTCGCTACCCGCGCGGCAATGCGGTGGGCGTTGAGCTCCAGCCGCTGGAAAAACTGCCGATCGGTAAAGGTCTGGTGAAGCGTCGCGGTGAAAAAGTGGCGATCCTGAACTTCGGCACGCTGATGCCAGAGGCGGCGAAAGCGGCTGAAGCGCTGAATGCCACCCTGGTGGACATGCGCTTTGTGAAACCGCTCGACGAATCGCTGATCCTGAGTATGGCGGAGACGCATGACGTGCTGGTCACGCTGGAAGAAAACGCCATTATGGGCGGCGCGGGCAGCGGCGTGAACGAGGTGCTGATGGCAAATCGTAAAGCCGTGCCGGTGCTAAACCTCGGCCTGCCGGATCATTTCATTCCTCAGGGTACCCAGGATGAAGCCCGTGCGGCGATTGGCCTGGACGCTGCCGGTATCGAAGCTAAAATCCGCCGCTGGCTGGACTGACCCCTTCCCCCTTTTCCGCTCCTGCTATGCTTAAACCTGGTGTTTAAACAGCAGGAGCGGAACCGTGCAATACACAACATTAGGAAAAACGGACCTTAAGGTTTCCCGACTTTGTCTGGGATGCATGACCTTTGGCGAACCCGATCGGGGAAACCACGCCTGGACGCTGCCGGAAGAGAGCAGCCGTCCGATTATCAAACGCGCCATCGAGGGCGGCATTAACTTCTTTGACACCGCCAACAGCTACTCCGACGGCAGCAGCGAGGAGATTGTTGGCCGCGCCCTGCGCGATTTTGCCCGTCGTGATGACATCGTCGTCGCCACCAAGGTCTACTATCCGGTAGGCGACCTGGCTGAGGGCCTTTCTCGCGCACAGATCCTGCGCTCCATTGATGACAGCCTCAGACGCCTGAACATGGATTACGTAGACCTGCTGCAAATTCACCGCTGGGATTACAACACGCCAGTCGAGGAGACGCTTGAAGCGCTGAACGACGTGGTCAAAGCCGGTAAAGCACGCTACATCGGCGCGTCGTCTATGCACGCGTCGCAGTTTGCTCAGGCGCTGGATCTCCAGGCGCAGCACGGCTGGGCGCGCTTCGTCACCATGCAGGATCACTACAACTTGATCTATCGTGAAGAAGAGCGCGAGATGTTGCCGCTGTGCCATCAGGAGGGCGTGGCGGTGATCCCGTGGAGCCCGCTGGCGCGCGGTCGTCTGACCCGTCCGTGGGGAGAAACCACGGCCCGTCTGGTATCGGATGAAGTGGGAAAAAATCTGTATGGCGGTACAGAAGCCAGCGATGCGCTAATTGCCGAACGCTTAGCCGGAATTGCCGACGATACCGGGGCAACCCGCGCCCAGGTGGCGCTGGCCTGGCTGCTGGGTAAACGCGGCGTCGCGGCGCCGATTATCGGCACATCCCGGCAAGAGCAGCTTGACGAACTGCTAAATGCGGTGGATATCACGCTGACGCCGGAGCAGGTTGCCGAGCTGGAGACGCCGTATCAGCAGCATCCGGTGGTAGGATTTAAGTAAGCACGTAGGCCGGGTAAGGCGGAGCCGCCACCCGGCAATACAGAGCGCACAACATCACGCGAAGTGATCGTACCCTTTCCAGTCCAGCGTAACCGGCTCACCGTCTTTCACAAACTTCAACCCTTCACTCTCCGGCATGATCTGACCGATGCAGGTAAATTTCGCGCCGAGATGCGCTAATGCCACGTCGAGCGTTCCGCGGTTCAGCTCCGGAACGGTAAAACACAGCTCATAATCTTCGCCACCGGACAGCGCCCAGCGCAGTGCCTGCTCAGGTTCGACATGACGAAGCAGTTCCTCTGACAGCGGGAACAGATCCAGGTCAACGCGCGCGCCGACACCGCTGGCCTTCAGAATATGGCCGAGGTCCGAGATCAGCCCGTCAGAGAGATCGATAGCCGAGCTCGCCCGTTCACGCAGCGCCTGGCCGTGCAAGATACGCGGTGTTGGCCGCAGATGGCGTTTCACCAGATATGCCGCATCATCAGCATCTTCAACCGTTAAACGGTTCTGAAGGATCGCCAGCCCTGCTGCGCTGTCGCCCGGCGTACCGGTCACGTAGATCCAGTCACCGGGTTTTGCGCCTGAGCGCTTCAGCGCGCGGCCAAGCGGCACGTAGCCGTGGATCGCCAGCGTCATCGACAGCGGACCGGCAGTGGTATCACCGCCAATCAGCTGCATATCATAGTAGCTAAGCTGCTCAAACAGCGCATCACTAAAGGCTTCCAGCCAGGCTTCATCCACCTCTGGCAGGGTCAAAGCCAGCGTCAGCCACGCAGGATCGGCACCCATCGCCGCCAGATCGCTGACGTTCACCGCCAGCGCTTTATACGCCAGATCGGCAGGATCGATATCCGGTAAGAAATGACGGCCGCACACTAAGGTGTCGGTGCTGATTGCCAGCGTCTGTTTTTCGGGAATATTGAGAAGTGCACAGTCATCGCCAATGCCGGTTTCAACATCAAGACGAGAGGTTCTGACACGGTCGAAATAACGGGCAATCAGGGAGAATTCGCCGCATGCCATACGTTATGCCTCAGCAAATAAAAGAAAAAACCGGAGCCGCACTGCCCGTCAGGCAATGCAGGACTCCGGTTTGCGGATCACTTTTTGTGGGGACGGATCGCAGGTGCTGCTTTATCAAGTACGCCGTTTACAAACTTGTGGCTGTCTTCAGCGCCGAAGGTTTTCGCCAGTTCGATCGCTTCGTTGATGGCCACTTTATACGGCACATCATCACGTTTAGACAGCTCAAACAGCGCAATACGCAACACTGCTTTTTCTACCTGGCCCAGCTCTTCGAGCAGACGGGACAGGTAAGGCTTCATCAGACCATCGAGATACGCGCTATTAGTCGCCACTCCCGACAGCAGTTCACGGAAGTACAGAACGTCAACGTCTTTCACGTCCTGTTCTGACAGGAACTGGTATTCAACATCAGAGATGTCGTTCTGGGACAACTGCCAGGAGTAAAGTGCCTGGACGGCACATTCACGGGCGCGGCGACGAGCAGCAGGTTTCACGGAATTCCCCTTACAAAAAAATCAGGCCTTGATGGCTTTCAATACATTGATCATTTCAAGCGCGGTCAGTGCAGCTTCTGCACCTTTGTTACCGGCTTTGGTGCCAGCACGTTCGATGGCTTGTTCAATACTTTCGGTGGTCAGCACGCCGAACGCGACAGGAATTTCAGCATCCTGCGCAACGTGTGCCAGACCGTTGCTTGCACCGCCCGCAACGTATTCGAAGTGCGCAGTGCCGCCACGAATAACGGTACCCAGTGCAATCACCGCGTCATATTTACCGGTTTTCGCCAGCGCGCCCGCCGCCAGTGGCAGTTCGTAAGCGCCTGGAACCCAAACAACGGTAATATTGTCATCTTTAACCTGGCCGATACGTTTCAGGGCGTCAATAGCACCTTCCAGCAGGCTGTCGTTGATGAAGTTGTTGAAACGCGCAATGGTGATGGCGACGCGAGCGTCCGGGGTAGCTACAGCAGCTTCAATAATGTTCATACTCTTCCTTTACGGGTTCATTTGGCCCCGCAGGGGGGCGGATTTTATCATAATACTTTGCGCACTGCTTCCCTATTTCAGGAGCAATTACGCTGTCGTTAAGTGGAGGCAGACATCCGGACCTACCGGACGAATCTCGCTAAATTTGAGTTGCGGTGCGTCGGCCAGTTTTTCAAGGCCGGGCAGCACAAACAGGCCGCGCGCATCGTGACCTAACAGTTTAGGCGCAACGTAAACAATCAGTTCATCCACCAGTCCGGCCTGTAATAGCGCACCGGCGAGCGTTGGCCCGGCTTCGACCCAGATGCTGTTCACCTGCTGCTTGCCGAGCAGCATCATCAGCACCACCAGATCCAGATGACCGTTATGCTCCGGCACCATAATGCTGCGCACGCCTTCCGGCCATTCGCGCGTATCTTCTTTGGTGCGGGCAATCAAGGTTTCACCCGGCTGCTGGACGATGCGGTGCTCCGGCGTCACCCGGTTCTGGCTATCAATGACAATACGCAGCGGCTGACGCAGGTTCTCCTGCGGGTAAAGCGCCTGGGTATCGGCATTCAGTTCGTCCCAGCGCACGGTCATAGCCGGATCGTCAGCCAGAACGGTTTCACTGCTGGTGAGAATAGCATGGCTTTGCGCGCGCAGACGTTGCACATCGCGCCTTGCCTGTGGCGACGTGATCCACTGGCTTTCGCCGTTTGCCATCGCCGTACGACCGTCCAGCGAGGCGCCCAGCTTGAGCTGAATATACGGGAACCCCGTGCGCATGCGCTTCAGAAAGCCTTTGTTGAGCGCTTCCGCGTCCTGCATCATCAGGCCATGGCTGACCTCAATGCCTTCCTGCTGCAGACGATACAGACCGCGTCCGGCTACCTGCGGATTCGGATCCTGCATCGATGCGACCACGCGCGAAACACCTGCCGCGATAAGCGCTTCGCAGCACGGCGGCGTACGCCCGTGATGGCTGCAGGGCTCCAGCGTGACGTAGGCCGTAGCACCGCGCGCCTTCTCGCCGGCCATGCGAAGCGCATGAACCTCAGCATGCGGTTCGCCGGCACGATAGTGAAACCCCTCCCCCACGATCTCGCCATCTTTGACGATAACGCACCCGACGTTCGGGTTAGGATGGGTAGTAAAACGACCGCGCTGCGCCAGCTTCATGGCTCTCGCCATGTAAATCTCATCCTGCATGAGCTTAATCCTGTAAGCGGGCGATCTCTTCGCCAAACTCTTTGATATCTTCGAAACTGCGGTAGACCGAGGCGAAGCGGATATAGGCGACCTTATCGAGCTTTTTCAGCTGCTCCATCACCAGGTTGCCGATCATTTTGCTCGGCACTTCACGCTCACCCAAACCACGAAGGTAAGATTTTATGTGGTTTAACGCCATTTCAACGTCGTCCGCGCTGACGGGACGTTTTTCCAGGGCCTTCAGCATCCCACTGCGCAGTTTCTCTTCGTTAAACGGCTCGCGCACGTCGTTGCTTTTTACCACGCGCGGCATTACCAGCTCAGCAACCTCAAAGGTCGTGAAACGCTCGTTGCACACCAGACATTGCCGACGACGGCGTACGGATGACCCTTCGCCCACAAGACGAGAGTCGATGACTTTGGTATCCACAGCGGAGCAGAATGGGCAATGCATACGGTATCCCTGTTATCCGGTTAACTAATTTTCATTTTACCCTGATCTGGCCTGACAACAAAGGAAGAGCTTTTTGAGACAAAGGATCTATGTCTGACACGATGATGCTGACTACCATTAGGACGATCCGTTATTTCAAGGAAATAAACGCAATGACAAGACGTTACCTGAAAATTTTGCTGGTGGGGAGCCTCTTCACCCTTAGCGCCTGTGCACAGCAAACCGAAGTCCGTCAGATGAAACAGAGCGTGAATACGCTCAATACGGCGATGGACAAACTGAACAAAGAAACGGTGAAGATCACCCAGCAAAACGCGCTGAATGCTAAATCCAGCAGCGGGGTTTATCTGCTACCGGGGGCGAATACGCCCGCGCGGCTCAATAGTCAGATTGGCACGCTGAAAATGTCTCTGGTGAACGTGGCGGCGAATGCAAATGGTACTCGCGCAACATTACGCATCCAGGGAGAATCCAACGATCCGTTGCCAGCCTTCAGCGGCACCGTCGAATGGGGACAGATCCAGGGCACCACGGAGAGCTACCAGGAGGTGAATGTTAATCGTCAGCTGTTCACCGCACCGGCCAGCGTGCTGGCTCCGAGCGATGTTGACATTCCACTGCAGCTTAACGGACTGACTCCGGATCAGTTAGGTTTCATCCGTATTCACGATATCCAGCCCGCCGCTCAGTAACCCCTCTTTTAGCGGAGTGAAATGTCACTCCGCTAACATTTACATTTCGTATGGATTGGCAACATAAATGATTGCCGCTACAATCCCGGCCGTTTAAAGTACGCAAACGTGAACGCAATCGATTACGCGTGTGAGAGATATGTGAAACAACACATATTTTTGTGAGCAGGGATTCCTATAATAGGCACCGCAGAAACACGAAATATTTAGAAACGCAATTCGCGCATTTTTCACTCCCGGAAGGGAATTTCAATCAGTGGCATGATTATGAAAAAAACATTACTCGCAGCTGGCGCCGTGCTGGCACTTTCTTCCTCTTTCACTGTTAACGCAGCGGAAAACGATAAACCACAATACCTCTCCGACTGGTGGCACCAGAGCGTTAACGTGGTCGGCAGCTACCACACGCGCTTTTCTCCGAAGCTGAACAACGACGTTTATCTGGAATACGAAGCGTTTGCTAAAAAAGACTGGTTTGATTTCTATGGCTATATCGATATTCCTAAGACCTTTGACTGGGGTAACGGTAACGACAAAGGTATCTGGTCCGACGGTTCCCCGCTGTTCATGGAAATCGAACCGCGTTTCTCTATTGATAAACTGACGGGTACCGACCTGAGCTTTGGTCCGTTCAAAGAATGGTATTTCGCCAACAACTATATCTACGATATGGGCGATAACAAAGGCAGCCGTCAGAGCACCTGGTACATGGGTCTGGGTACAGATATCGATACCGGTCTGCCAATGGGCCTGTCTCTGAACGTGTATGCTAAATACCAGTGGCAGAACTATGGCGCTTCAAACGAAAACGAGTGGGATGGCTACCGTTTCAAAGTAAAATACTTTGTGCCAATCACTCAGGTTTGGGGTGGCCAGCTGACCTACATCGGCTTCACCAACTTCGACTGGGGCTCAGATCTGGGTGATGACAAGAACCGTACCAGTAACTCTATCGCGTCCAGCCACGTTCTGGCCCTGAACTACGATCACTGGCACTACTCTGTCGTCGCGCGTTATTTCCATAACGGCGGCCAGTGGAAAGGTGGGGATACCGTTAACTGGGGTGAGGGTGACTTCACGTCTAAATCAACCGGTTGGGGTGGCTACCTGGTTGTAGGTTACAACTTCTAATCAGTGTGGGTTTCGCCCGGTGGCGCTACGCTTACCGGGCCAACGATCCGAATGCAGGCCGGGTAAGGCGTAGCCGCCACCCGGCTTTTTACTGCTTAACCTTCCGCAAAAAATCTGCCAGAGACCTGTCCGCACTTTCGCTAAACCGCCTTTCCGTAGTCACAATATTGAGGCATCTGTCGAGCCGGAAACAGCGATAGTCATCGCGCCGTTCACACCACGCCGCCAGCAGCCAGCGCTCTCCCCAGAAGAACAGCCCCAGCGGCTGAACCTCACGATTAGACAGCTGTCCTGCTTCATCACGGTAATGCAGCGCCAGCACCTGTTGGGCGGAAATCGCCTGATGAATCCTGTCAAAATCGCTGCGGGAGTGGCTTTGCATGCAAAAATCCGGGGCGTAGATCCGCGTCTGCTCCGCCTTTCGACGACTCTCCTCGGGCAGGATAGCCAATACCTTTTCCTGAGCCGACTCCAGCTCGCGCGACAGCGATTCCCCTCCCCAGGTTTTGAGCAGGCGAATCGCGACGATCAGCGCCTCGGATTCCTTATTTGTCAGCATCAGCGGCGGCAGGTCAAAGCCCGACATCAGCCGATATCCGCTCCCCGCTTCACCTTCCACCGGCACGCCGGAAAGCGACAGGTCGCGGATATCGCGGTAGACCGTGCGCTCGGACACGCCAAGCCGGTCCGCCAGATGCGCTGCCGTTGTCAGACGCCTGCCCCGCAGGATCTGCACAATCTGAAACAAACGGTCAGCGCGTCGGGTCATATCTTATTCCGCTCTCAGGCAGGTTGATGGAGGCCGACGCGGTTACCCTCGCTGTCGGTAAACAATGCGATAGTGCCAATGCCATGCGGCAGTTCCAGCGGGCCAAACACGCACTCGCCGCCCGCAGAGGCGATGCGATCGAGCGTGGCCGCCAGATTGTCAGTATGCAGGTAAATAATAGCGCCCTGCAAAGACGGTGTAACGCCGTCAAATTTTGCCAGAGCCCCGCCGGTACCCGGATCCTCATGTGGGAAAACGGCCAGCTCAGCGCAGTCCATTTTCTCGCGACGCAGCGCGAGCTGCATCACTGGCTCATAAAATTTGATAGCGCGATCCATATCCGTGACCGGAATTTCAAACCAGTTAATTACGCTTTTCATACATCCTCCTGACTCTTGTTTGGGTTCGAAAAGAGTCTACGACAGGGCTCCTGACAGCATACTGTCAGGAGTGTTTGTCAGGAGCAGATAAAAAAAATCCCGGTCAACAGACCGGGATTTCGATAACACGCTAAACGTCGCTTTACGGCAGAATGGACGGCTGATCCGCCCCTTCTTTCTCAACTTTCTGCTGGAGCAGGTGCTCGCGCTTCATGCCGAGTTTCAGAGCCAGTGCAGACGCAACGTAGATAGACGATGCCGTACCGATGGTGACACCAATCAGCATGGTCAGCGAGAAGCCTTCCAGTACCGGACCACCGAAGAGGAACAGCATCAGGATCACCATCAATGTGGTACCGGATGTGATCAAGGTACGGTGCAGCGTCTGGGTCAACGACACGTTAAAGATTTCGTACGGCGTACCGCGACGGATCTTACGGAAGTTTTCACGGATACGGTCAGATACCACGATACTGTCGTTCAGTGAGTAACCGATAACGGACATCAGGGATGCCACAATCGTCAGGTCAATCTCAATGTGGAACAGCGACAGTATGCCCATGGTGATCACCACGTCGTGCGCCAGGGCGATAACCACACCGGCCGCCAGTCGCCACTCAAAGCGGAAACCGACGTATACCAGGATGGAGATCAGCGCCACCAGCAGCGCCATCGCGCCGGTCTGGGCCAGGTCAGCCCCCACGCTTGGGCCGACGAACTCAATACGCTTAACCGCCGCGTTCTGGCTGGTTGTTTCGTTAATCACGCTAACAACCTTACTGCCCAGCTCCTGGCTGCCGTTAGCATCGTGCACCGGCGGCATACGCACCATGATGTCGCGGCTGCTGCCGAAGTTCTGCAGCAGCGGCTCTTCAAAGCCCGCTTTCTGCAGAGACAGGCGCATCTGGTCCATATCGACCGGTTTTTCCAGGGAGATCTCGATAACCGTACCACCGGTGAAATCGAGACCCCAGTTAAAGCCTTTTACGCCCATAATGACGATGGACAGAATCAGCAGGAAACCTGAAATGCCGAAGGCCCAGTAGTCCCAGCGCATAAAGTCCCAGACTTTACGGCCGTGGTTCAATTGTTCAACAGTATATTCCTGTGCCACAACGCACTCCTCAGATAGACAGCTTTTTGACGCGCTTGCCGCCGTACAGCAGGTTCACGATGGCACGGGTGCCGACAATAGCGGTAAACATTGACGTTGCGACACCGATACCGGTTGTAATCGCAAAGCCTTTGATCGCGCCAGTACCCACTGCATACAGGATAAGAACCTTAATCAGTGTTGTTACGTTCGCATCGAAGATGGAGCTGAACGCCCCTTTATAGCCTTCGTCAATCGCCTGCTGAATAGAGCGACCGTTGCTCAACTCTTCTTTGATACGTTCGTTAATCAGTACGTTGGCGTCGACCGCCACCGCAAGGGTCAGGACGATACCCGCAATACCCGGCATGGTCAGCGTCGCCCCCGGCAGCAGGGACATAATGCCGATGATCAGCACCAGGTTGGCGATCAGCGCGGAGGTCGCAATCAGACCAAACTTCTTATAGAAGAAGATCATGAAGAGGATAGAGACCACCAGACCGGCCAGACACGCTTCCAGGCCCTGCTGGATGTTTTGCATCCCCAGAGTTGGACCAATGGTACGCTCTTCAACAATCTGAATTGGCGCAATCAGCGCACCGGCACGCAGCAGCAGGGAGAGCTGACGCGCTTCGTTCGGGTTGCTAATACCGGTAATGCGGAAGCTGTTACCCAGACGAGACTGGATGTTGGCGATGTTAATCACCTCTTCCTCTTTCACCAGCACCGCACGACCATTTGCATCTTTCTTACCGCTGTCTTTGTACTCCACGAATAGGGTCGCCATCGGTTTACCGATGTTGTCCTTGGTGAAGTTAGACATGATGTTACCACCCGCGCTATCGAGCGAGATGTTAACCTGCGGCTGGTTGTATTCGTCCTGGCTCGACGTGGAGTCGGTGATGTGATCACCGGTCAGAATCACGCGTTTGTACAGCACAACTGGCTGACCTTCGCGAGTCTGTTTCACTTCGGAGTCACCCGGAATACGCCCTGCGGCTGCAGCGGACTGATCGACGTTAGAGTTCACCAGACGGAATTCCAGGGTTGCGGTCGCACCCAGAATTTCTTTTGCACGCGCAGTGTCCTGGATACCCGGCAGTTCAACCACGATACGGTCAGCACCCTGACGCTGTACCAGCGGCTCAGCCACGCCCAGTTGGTTTACACGGTTACGCAGAATGTTGATGTTCTGCTGAACGGCATATTCACGCGCTTCTTTCAGACGCGCATCGGTCATCACCGCGCGCAGCTGGTTGCTGCCCTGAGAGGTGATGACCAGGTCACGGTGACGTTGGGTCAGGTAATCTACAGCCTGATCGCGCGCCGCACTGTCGCGGAACGTGATGCTCATGCCGTAATTATCTTCTTTACGCACGGTGGTGTAAGCGATGCCTTTATCACGCAGATCGCTGCGCAGGCTGTCGATATTCTGTTCCTGCAGCTTGCCAAGCGCGGTATCCATATCCACTTCCATCAGGAAGTGAACGCCGCCACGCAGGTCAAGACCGAGTTTCATTGGCTCTGCTTTCATCGCAGCCAGCCAACGCGGGGTTGCAGGGGCAAGGTTAAGCGCCACGACGTATTTGTCACCCAGCACGCCCATCAGCGCTTCGCGAGCGCGGAGCTGCGTGTCGGTGGTGTCGAAGCGAGCAAGAATTGCCCCCTCTTCCAGAGCCACAGACTTAGCGGTAATTTTTTCTTCTTGTAACGTTTTCTGGACCTGGATCAGCGTTTGCTCACTGGCGGCGACACCGCGCGCGCCAGTGATTTGAACAGCCGGATCCTCACCATACAGGTTGGGAAGCGCGTACAGCAGGCCGACGAGAATCACGACGACCAGCATGATGTACTTCCACAAAGGATAACGGTTTAACACGGCAGTTCCCTTTGGGAAAAGTTGGGATTACAGCGCCTTCATGGTGCCTTTCGGCAGAACGGCAGCTACGAAGTCACGTTTGATGACCACTTCAGTGGTGTCGTTCAGGGCGATAGCAATGTAGCCGTTTTCAGCCACTTTGGTTACGCGACCGACCAGACCACCGTTAGTCAGTACTTCATCGCCTTTCGCAATGGAGTTCATCAGGTTTTTGTGCTCTTTGGTGCGCTTCTGCTGTGGACGCAGGATCATGAAGTAGAAGATCAGACCGAACACAACCAGCATCAGAATCAGAGACATCGGGCTGCCCTGCGCTGGAGCACCTGTTGCCGCTACCGCATCAGAAATAAAAAAGCTCATTCAAATTCCCTCATTATTAAAATTAATCAACGTTCAACGGTGGAACATCCCGCCCCTGACGTTGGTAGAAATCGGTCACGAAGCTCTCTAATTTACCCTCTTCGATAGCCTTACGTAAACCAGCCATTAAGCGCTGATAATAACGAAGATTATGAATGGTATTGAGACGCGCGCCCAAAATCTCGTTACAACGATCGAGATGATGCAGATACGCGCGAGAATAATTGCGACAGGTATAGCAATCGCACTCGGAATCGAGCGGGCTGGTGTCACTCTTATGCTTCGCGTTACGGATTTTCACCACGCCATCGGTAACGAACAAGTGGCCGTTACGCGCGTTGCGGGTTGGCATGACGCAGTCAAACATATCAATGCCGCGGCGTACGCCTTCAACCAGATCTTCTGGTTTACCCACGCCCATCAGGTATCGTGGTTTATCCGCCGGGATTTGCGGGCAGACATGTTCCAGAATACGGTGCATGTCTTCCTTCGGCTCACCCACAGCCAAACCGCCGACAGCGTAGCCATCAAAACCTATCTCTACCAGACCTTTAACAGAGATATCGCGTAAATCTTCGTAAACGCTGCCCTGGATAATGCCGAACAGCGCATTTTTGTTCTGCAGAGAGTCAAAACGGTCACGGCTACGCTTTGCCCAGCGCAGGGACATCTCCATGGAGCGTTTTGCGTAGTCCCAGTCCGCCGGGTACGGCGTACATTCGTCGAAGATCATCACAATGTCAGAGCCGAGATCGTACTGAATCTCCATCGACTTTTCGGGATCGAGGAAAATCGGATCGCCGTTGATCGGGTTACGGAAGTGTACGCCCTGCTCGGTGATCTTGCGGATATCGCCCAGGCTGAAGACCTGGAAGCCACCGGAATCGGTCAGGATGGGGCCTTTCCACTGCATGAAATCGTGCAGATCGCCGTGGAGCTTCATGATCTCCTGACCCGGACGCAGCCACAGGTGGAAGGTGTTGCCGAGGATAATCTGTGCGCCAGTGGCTTCTACTTCTTCCGGCGTCATCCCTTTTACGGTGCCGTACGTGCCCACAGGCATAAACGCGGGGGTTTCCACCACGCCGCGATCAAACACCAGGCGACCGCGACGCGCGCGACCGTCGGTGGTATCGAGTTCAAATTTCATTTTTTCTCCGACGTCAGAAAAACAGTCCAACGTTGTAAAACGGTGCCGCGGACTTATTCCCCGACACGCTCATTCAAAGCCAGCGGATTGTACGTGATAAACATCGCGTCCCCGTAGCTAAAAAAGCGATATTTTTGTTCTACCGCAGACTTGTAGGCATTCATCGTATGCTGGTAGCCCGCGAACGCGGAAACCAGCATAATCAGCGTCGATTCAGGCAGATGGAAGTTGGTCACCAGCGCGTCAATCACTTTGTACTGATAGCCCGGGTAGATAAAGATCTGCGTATCGCCAAAGAACGGCTCGATAAGACCGTTTTTCGCCGCCTGCGCGGCGCTCTCCAGCGAGCGCACAGACGTCGTCCCGACCGCCACGACGCGGCTGCCGCGCGCTTTCGCCGCCAGCACCGCGTCCACCACGTCCTGAGGCACTTCGGCATACTCAGAGTGCATGATGTGGTCTTCAATGCTGTCCACGCGTACCGGCTGGAAGGTCCCCGCGCCGACGTGCAGCGTCACGAACGCCATCTCCACGCCCTTCGCACGCAGTTTTTCCAGCAGCGGCTCATCAAAATGCAGGCCCGCGGTCGGCGCAGCGACGGCACCCGGTTTCTGGCTGTAGACGGTCTGGTACAGCTCGCGGTCGGCCTCTTCGTCCGGACGCTCAATATACGGCGGCAGCGGCATGTGGCCGATGGCGTTCAGGATATCAAGCACCGTGCGCTCGTCGTTGAACTCCACCTCGAACAGCGCGTCGTGGCGCGCGGTCATGGTCGCCTTGATGCTCTCATCATCACCCAGCAGCAGCTCCGCGCCCGGCTTCGGCGCCTTAGAAGCGCGAATATGTGCCAGAATACGTTTATCATCGAGCATACGTTCGACCAGCACTTCAATCTTACCGCCGCTGGCTTTACGGCCAAACAGGCGCGCCGGGATCACGCGGGTATTGTTAAAAACCAGCAGATCGCCAGGGTTGAGCTTGTCGAGCAAATCGGTGAAAGTACCGTGCGTCAGCTCGCCCGTTGGCCCATCCAGTGACAGTAAGCGACAGCTGCTGCGCTCAGGCATGGGATAGTGAGCAATCAGGGATTCAGGTAGTTCAAAGGAGAAATCGGCGACGCGCATGACGTATACTCGTGACTTAAAAACAGGCGGCATAGTCTAGTGCTCACACCCTTTTGCTGCAACAACTAGCCGCCCCCGGACAAATAAAACGCATGAATTTTCTCGCTCACCTGCATCTCGCGCACCTTGCTGACAGCTCCCTCTCGGGCAATTTGCTGGCCGATTTCGTACGCGGTAATCCCGCAGAAGACTACTCCCCTGAGGTTGTCGACGGGATTTTTATGCACCGCCGCATCGACGTGCTGACGGATAAGCTGCCGGAAGTGACGGAAGCCAAAGCCTGGTTCCGCCCGGAAACGCGCCGCGTTGCCCCGATCACGCTCGACGTGATGTGGGATCACTTCCTGTCGCGCCACTGGGAACAGCTGTCACCGGAGATGCCGCTGCCGGCGTTTGTGCGCTATGCCCACCAGCAGGTGTCGATTATTCTGCCCGACTCGCCGCCGCGCTTTGTGAATCTGAATAACTACCTGTGGTCGGAACGCTGGCTGGAGCGCTATCGCGAGATGGACTTCATCCAGAACGTGTTGAATGGGATGGCGAGCCGCCGCCCGCGCCTGGATGCGCTGCGCGACTCCTGGTATGACCTGGATGAACATTACGATGCGCTGGAGACCCGATTCTGGCAGTTTTACCCGCGCATGATGGCGCAGGCGAAAAACAAACAACTTTAATGGAGATTGGATTGATAGGTAAAAGCTGGCGGAACGATTGTCACCACCTCTTTGTCTTATCCATGAACACTCTCTATACTGGCTCGCGTTGCGTTCCAAATAACCTTAGTATCTACAGGAGAATCATATGGTTCTGGTAACTCGTCCGGCTCCGGATTTTACAGCTGCAGCAGTTCTGGGCAACGGTGAAATCGTTGAAAACTTCAACTTCAAACAGCACACCAACGGTAAAGCGACCGTTCTGTTCTTCTGGCCAATGGACTTCACTTTCGTTTGCCCGTCTGAGCTGATCGCTTTCGACAAACGTTATGAAGAATTCCAGAAGCGTGGCGTGGAAGTTGTTGGCGTCTCCTTCGACTCTGAATTTGTACACAACGCATGGCGTAACACCCCTGTCGACAAAGGCGGCATCGGTGCGGTGAAATACGCAATGGTTGCGGACATCAAACGCGAAATCCAGCAGGCTTACGGTATCGAACATCCGGACGCTGGCGTTGCGCTGCGCGGTTCCTTCCTGATCGACGCAAACGGCATCGTTCGTCACCAGGTTGTGAACGATCTGCCGCTGGGTCGTAACATCGACGAAATGCTGCGCATGGTTGACGCGCTGCAGTTCCACGAAGAGCACGGCGAAGTGTGCCCGGCTCAGTGGGAAAAAGGTAAAGAAGGCATGAACGCGTCTCCAGACGGCGTGGCTAAATACCTGTCTGAGAACGTATCCAGCCTGTAATCGGCACGGTTTACGAAAAAGGCCCGCTTATGCGGGCCTTTTTTTATGCCTTACGCTGCGTCTCTCGCCAGATGCGCCAGGCCATGCCCGCCAGCAGGATCACGCCCGCAATCAGTACGCCCCACACCAGCAGGGTGTTCATCCTGCTCTCTCGCTCGGCCGCAGAGGTGGCGGTCAGACGCCCCTCGCCGCCTAACGCAACATTATCCACAATGTCGGCCTGCGGCAGGTTCGCCATAGCATAGGTCTTGCGCAGGTCGGCTGGGATCAGCATGCCGGGCTCCACGCTGGCAGGCTTTGCGGCGCCGTTACCCCAGGCGAGCACGTACGGCGCTTTCCCCTGGGCGTTGAACACCAGATCGTAGCGGTCGCGATGTCCCGTGACGCTCGGCAGGTATTCTGGCAGACGCGCATTCAGCGTCGTGATTTTCACTGCCTGCACCAGGCCCCCGTTAAGCGAAACCGGTGGCGACGTTTTTCCCTCAAGACGGTAAAGGACCTCTTTTTTCAGGGGGTGCCATGCGTCTTTTTCCGTACTCCGCCACGCTATCTCCACGGGAAGGACGCCATCGCCATTCAGCGAGATGCTGACAGCACTCAGCGGCTGCGGGCGCGCCCAGCGCCACTGCGCTGCGCTTGTCGATAGCTGCTCCCCTTCCCCCTCAAGCTCGACCGCTTCCGGGGTCGCCTGGGCAGGTGCGATGATTGCGTTAACGCCGGTCAAGGTTATCCCCTGGCTCTGCGCGTTCAGCACCACCATGAGATAGCGATTCGCATCGGGAGATAAAACCGTATCGGTATCGATCCGATCGAGCTTAAGACGATCCTGGCCGCTGACGGCGTCAAGCAATGGCATATCCTCGCGCAGGGTATACCAGCGCTTAAGATCCTCGCTGTAATAGACCGACGCCGTTCCCTGCCACGGCGTCTGAGGAGAATTCCAGAGCAGCTGCAGCTGGGATATGGCCATCTCCCCCGTAGCCTGCTCCGGCAGGGTCAGCAGATAATGTTGCCCGGCTGCGGCGGCTTTTTGCCCCTCCAGCACAATCTCAACGCCGTTTCCGGAGCGGAGCAGGATCTTATCGCTATCACCGGATCCTTGCGAAGCCGCAAGCGGCGAGGCATCCAGCGGGAAGAGGCGCAGCGCCGTGGATTGCACTGACGCCTGCGGACGCGTCGCGCTGACCAGGCTGAAGGGAACCGGCTCGCCCGACTGGTTAAAGACGCGGACATCATGCAGATCTGGCGACGTGCTTTGCTCATAGACGGCGAGCGGCAGCATCACCCGATACCACTGGGAAGGAACAGACGTATCAAGTGAAAGACCAAAAGCATAGTCCCGGGGCGATTCCGTTTGTCCCTCGTCGCAAAACGCCGGGCCGGAAAGCGCCAGCAGCGCGGTACACGCTACCGCTTTCATCCATTTCATTTTTCATCTCCTGTTTTGGGCGGTAGCGGTGAGAAATACCCCACAATCAGAACCAGTATCGCCACGCCGATAAACGCTACCGCACGCGACAAACCGCCTCCGCCCGCGCTGTCCACCAGCATCAGTTTAACCATTACCACACCCAGCAGCGCGGCACCGCAGAGCCACTCCTGCCGGGAAGCCCGACGGGTGGCATGGATCATGACCACCAGCGCGCTCAGCATCCAGAACAGGGCAAAACTGGTCTGGATAAGCCGCGAATCCCACAGCGATGCCATATTCCAGGCCACGTCGCCGTACCAGGCCAGGGCGCGCATCAGCGCACCGTTAAGCCACCAGAAGCCAAACGCCATGAGCGCGACGGCAAGCCACGGGCGCGCTTGCGCAAGCCACGCCGGGTAGTAGCGATCCACCGCCCGATAAAAGACGACCAGCCCCAGCAACGCGAACGCAGCACCTTCCTCAAGCGGGTTCACCAGCGGCAGCCAGGTCTGACGATAGACCACGCCGTCCTGGAAATTGGTCACCACCAGCAATACCAGCAGCGCCACGACTACAGGAATCGGTGCCAGGCAGGCGTAGAGCGCAGGCCACTCCCGGAATGGCCACACGCGACGCCGTACCGCAGCAGAGAGCGCCATAATCACCCCGCCGCCTGCGGCCATCGCTAAACCGCTACCCCAGGCCGCCATGCCCCAGGGCAGAGACCGGGCAAACCAGTAAAGCTCGGCGGCCAGCGCCAGTAAAATCATCCAGAAGAGCGACAAATGCAGCCCCATTGCGATGCGTGGCAGGAGTCTTTCACCGTCGCGCCGCAGCAGTACCAGCGCGGCAGGAAGCGCAACGCACCAGGCCAGATTTGACCAGCCGGCGGAGACGATCTGCTGGTGCCAGAGTTGATAGCCCACCATCAGCAGCATAACCGGCCACAGCAGCCATTTGCTGGCGTCCAGCTCTCGCCACGCCAGACGAGCGGCCACCTGCCGCCAGCCCCAGACCGACGCCGCCGTCAGCGCCAGCACGCCCGCCAGAATCGGTAATTCCTGCGTCAGCGCCAGCCGCGCTGCGCCCAATAGCGCCACGAGCCAGAACAGCAGCCCGCCAGCCAGCAGCGCCCAGCTGACCGGCAGGAAGAGAGTCCGCCACAGCCAGCCAGCCGCCAGCCAGCAAAGGCTGAGGATGGCGAAGATAAGGAGCAGACTCAGCGGCGTAACGCCGTTCGTTTGTGCCCACAGCGCGCTGCCGAGCGCCAGCACCAGCAGCGCCGTCCCGCTATAGCTCATACGACGCTGGTGCTGCTGCACGCCCAGCCAGAGGATACCCAACCCTTCCAGCGCCCAGGCCATCGCCGTCCAGCGCGCTGACAGCGCCAGCGGAATGGCGAGCGTCGCGAACCCGCCGCCGATGGCCAGCGCCGCCATGACCAGCGGTCGTCCGAGGGAGGGATAGCGCCGCAGCGCAAGGAACGCGAGGGTAAGATAAAATGCGCCGTATCCCAGCGCACTCAGGGCCGGACCATAT
>NZ_QPFW01000224.1:0-47070 GCF_008122455.1 Enterobacter sp. C6 | reverse complement strand
GGCCTGCCGGATCGCTGGATCATCATTAAATACGTCCTGCCCAACGTGATGTCGCCGATCCTGGTGCAGGCCACGCTGGCGATTGCCTCGGCGATAATCGCTGAAGCCAGCCTGTCGTTTTTAGGGCTGGGACAGCAGCCGCCCAATCCGTCCTGGGGCTCTATGCTCAACACCGCTAAAGGTTTTCTTGAGCAGGCCCCGTGGATGTCCATTTTCCCCGGCGTGGCGATTTTCCTTGCCGTGCAGGGCTTTAATTTACTCGGCGACGGGCTGCGCGATGCGCTCGATCCGCGCCATGACTAAGGAGTCATGATGACCAAAGCGCTTGATTTTACGTCCGGTTACGATTCACGCCGCCCGCCGATGCTGGGCCATAACGCCGTTGCGACGTCTCAGCCGATGGCGGCGCAGGCGGGCATGAAGATGCTGCAGCTGGGCGGGAATGCCGTGGATGCGGCCATTGCCACCGCGATGGCGCTGACGGTAGTCGAGCCGACCGGCAACGGGATCGGCAGCGATGCCTTTGCCATCGTCTGGGACGGCGAAAAGCTGCACGGTCTGAACGCGTCCGGTCGTTCGCCAGCCAGCTGGCATGCAGATCTGTTTGCCGGTAAAACAGCGGTGCCGGAAATCGGCTGGGACGCGGTGACCGTGCCGGGGGCGGTATCCGGCTGGGTCGCGCTGGCGGAACGCTTCGGCACGCTGCCGCTGACCACCCTGGCGCAGCCTGCCATTGACTATGCGCGCAACGGTTTCCCGGTCTCGCCGCTGATTGGGCATCTCTGGCAGCGCGGTTATAGCAAGCTGAAAGATCAGCCGGGCTTCAGCGCCTGCTTCGCGCCGGAAGGCCGCGCCCCGCGCGTGGGGGAGATCTTCCGCAACCCGGCGCAGGCGAACTCGCTGGAACTGATTGCGAAAACTAACGGCGACGCCTTTTACCGCGGCGAGCTGGCGCAGAAAATTGCCGCTTTCGCCAAAGAACATGGCGCGCACCTGACGGCTGAGGATCTGGCCAACCATCGCGTGGACTGGGTAGAGCTGCTGTCGCGCGACTTCGCGGGCGGTTCGGTGCATGAGCTACCGCCTAACGGTCAGGGGATCGCCACGCTGATTGCGCTCGGCATTCTGGAGCAGTGCGGCATTGAGAAGCATCATCCGGATTCCGTGCAGTCCCTGCACCTGTCCATCGAGGCGATGAAGCTGGCGCTGGCGGATCTCGACCGCTACGTGGCGGACGAAGAGCACATGGCGTTCGCGGCGAAAGAGCTGCTGAGCGACCATTACCTGAAGTCGCGCGCGGCGCTGATCAACCACGACAGCGCATCTGATTTTGTCTACGGTTCCCCGACGCAGAGCGGCACGGTCTACATCAGCACCGCGGATGCCAGCGGGATGATGGTCTCGTTTATTCAGTCCAACTATATGGGCTTCGGTTCAGGCATCGTGGTGCCGGATACCGGGATCAGCCTGCAAAACCGGGGCTGTGGCTTTGTGCTTGATCCTGAGCATCCGAACGCACTGGCGGGCAGCAAGCGCCCGTTCCACACCATCATTCCGGGCTTTGCGATGGACGGCAACGGCCAGCCGCTGATGTCCTTCGGCGTGATGGGCGGCCCGATGCAGGCGCAGGGGCACATGCAGATGGCGCTGCGCATCATGCTGCACGGGCAAAACCCGCAGGCGGCAATCGACGCCCCGCGCTGGCGCGTGGTGCAGGGCAGGGAGGTGATCGTTGAATCGACGTTCGATCGCAATACGATTGCCGCCCTGCGCGCGCGCGGGCATCAGATCGTGGTGGAAGATCCGCTTCAGGACTACAACTTCGGCGGTGCGCAGGTGATTTACCGCCTGCCGGAAGGGCACTACGTGGCCGCGACGGAAAGCCGCAAGGATGGGCAGGCGCTGGTGAGTTAAAAGAAGCGAGCAACATTGGTAGGCCGGGTAAGGCGTAGCCGCCACCCGGCTTTTTTTTCACTCAATGCTAAAAGGATCCGCATCCTGCCACGCCGGAAACTTCTCCCGGTACTCCTTCAGCGCCGTCAAGGACAGCTCCGCATCAATACGCGTCGCCTGATGCGGCTCGGCGGTGGCGATGATCTCGCCCTGCGGATTCACCACCCGGCTGTCGCCGCGATAGTGATGCCCGTTGCCGTCCGTCCCCACGCGGTTGCAGCCCACCACGTACGCCTGGTTCTCAATCGCGCGCGCCACGAGCAGCGACTGCCAGTGCAGGGAGCGCGGTGCAGGCCAGTTGGCCACATACAGCGCCAGGTCGTAATCGTTGCGGTTACGCGACCACACCGGGAAGCGCAGGTCGTAGCAGACCAGCGGCAGAATACGCCAGCCGCGCCACTCAAACACCACGCGCTCGTGACCGGCTTCATAGTGATGGTGCTCATCCGCCATACGGAACAGGTGGCGCTTGTCGTAGAAATGCACCTTTCCTTCCGGCTCGACCAGCAGGAAGCGGTTCACCGGCCCGCGTTCGGTCTGCAGGGCGGCGCTGCCGGCGATCAGCGCATTAGTCTGCTGCGCTTTGGCGTGCATCCAGGCCACCACCTCTTCCTGCGGCATTGACTGTTGTGCCGCTTCCATGGCGAAGCCGGTGGTGAACATTTCCGGCAGGACAATCACATCACGCCCGGTAATGTCTTCCAGTTGACGATCAAAGTGGCGCAGGTTGGCGGGGCCATCCATCCACACTAAAGGTTGCTGCAAAATAGAAATCTTCAGACCAGGCACAATTCAGACTCCTCAAACGACCACTTTTTGACACTGTAGCACGACATAACGAGAAAATGTGGCAATAAAAAACCCCGCGCGAGGCGGGGTTTGTATAAGCGAAACGCGTTACGCCGCTTCAGGTTTACGGTGTTTCTCCGGGAGCTTTACCGGCTGCGTCGCCAGCTCGTCCGGTTCGAAATCATCCACGTTAATACTGCGCAGACGGCTCTCTTCGGCTTTCACCAGCAGAGCGGCTTCATCTTTATTGATAATGCCACCGGCGAGCGCCTGTTTTGCCAGTTCGTCCAGACGGGTAAACGGCAGGTTTTTGCCCAGCTGTTTACAGATCTTCTGGTGAATCGGATCGGCAGCCATCACGTCCAGCAGCGCTTCTTCCAGCAGACCCACCGGGTTATGTGGCGTCGGCGTCAGATACTGACCACGACCGATACGGGAGCGGGTTGCGCTCGGTACCTGCAGGATCTTCGCCACCTTGTGGTCCAGCTTGTCGGACGGCGCCAGGTGGTGACGACCGGTCGGGAAGATCACCACGCGCAGGGCGCCTGCCACAAAGCGGTTCGGGAAGTTCGCCAGCAGATCGTCAATCGCCTGTTCAGCCTGATACATCGCATCCTGCACGCCCCAGTGCACCAGCGGCAGATCCGCTTCCTGACGGCCTTCATCGTCGTAACGTTTCAGGACCGCAGAGGCCAGGAAGATCTGGCTCAGCACATCGCCCAGACGGGCAGAGATACGTTCGCGACGCTTCAGGCTGCCGCCCAGCACCGCCATGGAAACGTCAGACAGCAGGGCCAGGTTGGCGCTCAGACGGTTCAGATGCTGGTAATAACGTTTGGTCGCATCGCCGGTCGGCGTGGCGCTGGTAAGGCCGCGCGTCAGGCCCAGCCAGAAGCTGCGCACCTTGTTGCTGCCCACGTGACCGATATGTTTGAACAGCAGCTTATCGAAGGCATCCACGTCGTTGTTCTGCGCGGCGGCCATCTCTTCCAGAACGTAAGGATGGCAGCGAATTGCGCCCTGACCGAAGATCATCATGCTGCGGGTCAGGATGTTTGCCCCTTCCACGGTGATGGCAATCGGTGCGCCCTGATAGCCGCGCGCCAGGAAGTTGCCTTCGCCGAGCATAATGCCTTTACCGCCCGCGATATCCATCGCGTCAATGATTGACTGCTGCGCGCGGTGGGTACAGTGGTACTTCACAATGGCGGACAGTACGGCTGGTTTTTCGCCCAGCATAATGCCGTAGGTAATCAGCGTGGCGGCGGCGTCCATCACGTAGGCGTTGCCCGCGATACGCGCCAGCGGCTCTTCGATACCTTCCATCTTGCCGATGGAGATTTTGAACTGACGGCGGATGTGCGCGTAGGCACCAATCCCCATCGCGACCGACTTCAGACCGCCGGTTGAGTTCGACGGCAGGGTAATGCCGCGGCCCACCGACAGACATTCCACCAGCATACGCCAGCCCTGACCGGCCATTTTCGGACCACCGATGATGTAGTCAATCGGCACAAAGATATCCTGACCGCGGGTCGGACCGTTCTGGAACGGCACGTTCAGCGGGAAGTGACGACGACCAATCTCGACGCCTGGGGTAGAGGTTGGGATCAGCGCACAGGTAATGCCCAGATCTTCTTCGCCGCCCAGCAGTTTTTCCGGGTCAGAGAGCTTAAAGGCCAGACCCAGCACGGTGGCGATAGGCGCCAGGGTGATATAACGCTTGTTCCAGGTCAGGCGCATGCCCAGCACCTGCTCGCCCTGCCACTCGCCCATGCAGACCACGCCGGTATCCGGGATCGCGCCCGCATCGGAGCCTGCTTCCGGGCTGGTCAGCGCGAAGCACGGGATTTCCTGACCGCGTGCCAGACGCGGCAGGTAGTGATCTTTTTGCTCTTCCGTACCGTAATGCTGCAGCAGTTCGCCCGGCCCTAAGGAGTTAGGTACGCCAACGGTAATCGCCAGGATCCCGGAAACGCCCGCCAGCTTCTGCAGCACGCGAGCCTGAGCGTAAGCGGAGAACTCCAGACCGCCGTACTCTTTCTTGATGATCATCGCGAAGAAGCGATGCTCTTTCAGGTACGCCCACAGCTCTGGCGGCAGATCGGCCATTTCGTGGGTGATGGCAAAGTCGTTTGCCATACGGCAGGCTTCTTCTACCGGGCCGTCAATAAACGCCTGTTCTTCAGCGGTCAGGCGCGGCTGCGGGTAGTTATGCAGCTTTTTCCAGTCCGGATTGCCCTGGAACAGGTCGCCTTCCCACCAGGTAGTGCCCGCATCAATCGCTTCTTTCTCGGTACGCGACATTGGCGGCATCACTTTGCGGAAGCCTTTGAACACCGGCGCAGAGATCATGGATTTACGCATCGGCGCCAGGTTAAACGGCAGAAGAATGATGGCAAGAGGGACTAAAAGCCAGATATTCCAGAGACCTGCGACGCCAAGCGCAGCCGTCCAGGCCAGAAGAATCAGGCTGCTCAGGAATAAACTTACGCGGTGATAGAACAACACACCGAGCAGAACAACGGTTGCGAGAATGCTCAAAATCATCATAAAGAAAAGCTCCCTTGCTTGTAGGAGGTCTGACCACTTGTGATGATATGGTTGTAGTTGATGTAAATTCCTTTAGCAATGTGTTTACAAAATAATTACAACCTGGTTCACATTGTTCGTGTTTTAGCCGGCACAAAAAATCAAAACGCCGGACGATTCGCATGGCTTTAGCTTCTCGCTTTTCGCGCTATCCGGTACACTCCACTGTGTTATTTCATCAATACTGAAGGATTATCCTCATGTACCAGGATCTTATTCGTAACGAACTGAACGAAGCGGCGGAAACGCTGGCGAACTTTCTGAAAGATGATGCCAATATTCACGCTATTCAGCGCGCAGCGGTCCTGCTGGCCGACAGCTTCAAAGCCGGCGGCAAAGTGCTTTCCTGCGGTAACGGCGGTTCCCACTGCGACGCGATGCACTTCGCAGAAGAGCTGACCGGACGCTATCGCGAAAACCGCCCGGGCTACCCGGCGATTGCGATTTCAGACGTGAGCCACATCTCCTGCGTAGGCAACGACTTCGGTTACGATCACATCTTCTCCCGCTACGTTGAAGCGGTAGGCCGTGAAGGCGACGTGCTGCTGGGGATTTCTACCTCCGGCAACTCCGGCAACGTGATCAAAGCGATCGCCGCCGCGCGTGAAAAAGGGATGAAAGTCATCACCCTGACCGGCAAAGATGGCGGTAAGATGGACGGTACTGCGGATGTTGAAATTCGCGTTCCGCACTTCGGTTATGCTGACCGTATTCAGGAAATTCACATCAAAGTGATCCACATCCTGATCCAGCTGATCGAAAAAGAGATGGTTAAGTAAGACTTCGCTGGGGGCACTCTTGCCCCCGCTGTTGTGGAGGTGACGTATGTGCGAACTGCTCGGGATGAGCGCCAATGTGCCAACCGATATCTGCTTTAGTTTCACCGGGCTGGTTCAGCGCGGTGGAGGAACCGGGCCGCATAAAGACGGCTGGGGCATCACCTTCTACGAAGGCAAAGGGTGTCGCACGTTCAAAGATCCACAGCCCAGCTTTAACTCACCGATTGCCAAACTGGTGCAGGACTACCCCATCAAGTCCCGCTCGGTGATCGCCCACATCCGTCAGGCTAACCGTGGCGAAGTGGCGCTGGAAAATACCCATCCGTTTACCCGCGAGCTGTGGGGCCGTAACTGGACCTACGCGCACAACGGGCAACTCACGGGCTATAAGTCGCTGGAGACGGGCAATTTCCGCCCGGTCGGCGAAACGGATAGCGAAAAAGCCTTCTGCTGGCTGCTGCACAAGCTGACGGAGCGGTATCCCCGCACGCCAGGCAACATGGCTGCCGTGTTCAAATACATCGCGACGCTGGCGACAGAGCTGCGCGAAAAAGGCGTGTTCAACATGCTGCTCTCTGACGGCCGCTATGTGATGGCGTTCTGCTCGACGAATTTGTTCTGGATCACCCGCCGTGCGCCGTTTGGCGTGGCGACGCTGCTGGATCAGGATGTGGAGATAGACTTTCAGAAGGAGACCACACCGAACGATGTGGTCACAGTCATTGCAACGCAGCCGCTGACGGGCAACGAAACCTGGCAAAAGATTATGCCAGGCGAGTGGGTGCTATTTTGTCTCGGGGACCGTGTAATTTGACGCCAGCTGTGGATGGACGACTTCGTGGCTCAGCGGTTTGCTGACCACGTAACGGCCATCTACGATAGAGACCACCGGCGGCTTGTGGGTCTGCTCAAAGTAGTCGTAACCCGGCTTCAGCTGTTTCCAGAAATCCGCGTAGTATGAGTACTTGTGACGCGCCATGTTGGCGTCCGTCATGCGGAACGGATAGATGCTGACCTGTACGCTAGGCTGTCCAAAGACCAGCGCGCCGGTCACGAACTGGAATATCTCATCAATGCCGGAATCGGTCATCGCATAACAGCCGATAGACACGCAGGCACCGTGGATCATCAGGTATTTACCTTCATAACCGTGAGCACGGTCATAGGCATTCGGGAAGCCGATGTTAATGGCTTTATAGAAGCGGCTGTCAGGCTTGAGCTGGCTGCGCTGAACGTTGTAGAACCCTTCCGGACTTTTGAAGTCGCCCTGACGCTGTTTTGGCCCCAGCCCGCCGGAGTAGTTACAAATTTTGTAACTATCAAGCAGCTGATAGGTCTCGCCCATTTTCACAAACAGATCGAGAGTGCGTTCTTCCTTGAAGATTTGAATATAAACCGGCGATCCCATTAACTGCTGTTTATATTCCTTGCTGACCGGCGTCGTTGAGCTATTACTGCTGAGCAGTCCGGCAAACGACATGCACGGAATCAGAAGCATCGCAATGAACAATGCGATTTTACGCATACTACTAGTTCCTTGATAAAACCATGACCAACTTGCCAGGACGGCAAAAGAGACCCGAAATCAGATTATTCTGTTAGGAGCGCTCACATTAGCACCGCTATAGATTTTCGCAAGAGCCGGGCGGTGAGTTTACAAATTAGTTTTACTTTATAAACCATCAAAATCGCGATGGCTCCAGGAACTTTGCGCATTAGCTCGCAATTTGGCGCGCGCGACGGCGGATTCCCTGCCCGCGAGAAGGGGAAAATGTTACACTTCGCGGCCACTGGATTGTTGTTCATGGAAACCTGCTAACCACATGTTTAAAATAAAAAAAGGACTTGATCTGCCGATTGCAGGCGTGCCAGCGCAGCACGTTTCGACAGGCGCAAGCGTCCATCATGTCGCCATTGTGGGCGACGACTACCTGGGAATGCGACCTTCTATGTTGGTACAGGAAGGCGATCGCGTGATCAAAGGACAGGCGCTCTTTGAGGACAAAAAAAATCCCGGCGTGATGTTTACGGCCCCCGCGAGCGGCACCGTTGTGGCGATTAACCGTGGCGAACGACGCGTTCTGCAGTCGGTGGTTATCCGCATTGAAGGGAATGAACAGCGTGAATTCGCCCATTACGATGCCGCAGACCTCGCGTCGCTGAGCCGTGACGCCGTTCATGCTCAGCTTCTGGCGTCCGGTTTATGGACCGCGCTTCGTACCCGTCCCTTCAGCAAATCCCCTGTTCCGGGCACGGAACCGGCCGCGATTTTCGTCACGGCCATCGACACCAATCCGCTTAGCGTGGACCCGCAGCCGGTTATCCTGGCACAGCGCAAAGCCTTCGATGCCGGATTGACCGTTTTAACCCGCCTCACGTCAGGGAAAGTCCACGTTTGCCAGGCCGGCGGCAAGCTTGGCGGGCATCCGCAGGGGCAGGTCACGTTTAATGAGTTTGCTGGCCCGCATCCGGCGGGTCTGGTCGGAACGCACATCCACTTTCTTGAGCCGGTAAGCCTGACGAAACGGGTCTGGCATCTGAATTACCAGGACGTTATCGCCATCGGTAAGCTTTTTACTACGGGTGAACTCTGCGCGGAACGCGTCATCGCCATCGGCGGGCCGCAGGCTGCACACCCGCGCCTGGTGAAGACGCTGCTGGGCGCAGACATCAATGAACTGCTGGTGGGGGAAACCAAAGAGGGTGAAAACCGCCTGATTTCCGGTTCGGTCCTCAGCGGACGCCATGCTGCCAATGCACACGCGTATCTGGGACGTTTTCATTTGCAGGTCAGCATTGTGCAGGAAGGGCGTGAGAAAGAGCTGTTCGGCTGGGTGCTGCCCGGTGCGGAAAAATATTCCGTTACCCGCACTACGCTGGGCCATTTCCTGCGTAATAAGCTGTTTAGCTTCTCGACCAGTACGCACGGCGGCGAGCGCGCCATGGTCCCGATTGGTAACTACGAGCGCGTCATGCCGCTGGATATTCTGCCGACCATGCTGCTGCGCGATCTGCTCGCCGGTGATACCGACAGCGCGCAGGCGCTAGGCTGTCTGGAACTTGACGAAGAAGATCTGGCGCTCTGTACCTATGTCTGTCCTGGAAAATACGAATATGGACCGGTATTGCGCGAGGTGTTAACCCGCATTGAGCAGGAAGGATAACCGATGGGCTTAAAACACCTCTTTGAAAAAATTGAGCCGCACTTTACCGAAGGGAAGCTCAAAAAGTACTACCCGCTGTATGAAGCAACGGCGACCATTTTCTACACGCCGGGGCTGGTGACGAAAGGCGCGGCGCACGTTCGCGACGCCATCGACCTTAAGCGGATGATGATCCTGGTGTGGTTTGCGGTCTTCCCGGCGATGTTCTGGGGGATGTACAACGTCGGTCTGCAGACCATTCCGGCGCTGCACCACATGTACGATGCACAGCAGCTGGCGCAGGTGCTTCAGTCTGACTGGCACTACCGTCTGGCCCATTCGTTAGGGGTGAGCTTCGCTGCAGACGCGGGCTGGATCAGCATGATGACGCTGGGCGCGGTTTTCTTCCTGCCGATTTACCTCACGGTATTTATCGTGGGCGGCTTCTGGGAAGTGCTGTTTGCCATCATCCGTAAACACGAGATCAACGAAGGCTTCTTCGTGACCTCGATTCTGTTTGCCCTGATTGTCCCGCCAACCTTACCGCTCTGGCAGGCGGCGCTGGGCATCAGTTTCGGCGTGGTGATTGCCAAAGAGATCTTCGGCGGCACCGGGCGGAACTTCCTTAACCCGGCGCTGGCGGGCCGTGCGTTCCTCTTCTTTGCCTATCCGGCGCAAATCTCGGGCGACCTGGTCTGGACGGCGGCAGACGGTTTTTCCGGCGCGACGCCGCTTTCACAGTGGGCGGCCCACGGTGGCGAAACGCTGGTGAACAACGCGACGGGTCAGCCAGTTACCTGGCTTGATGCCTTTATTGGCAACATTCCGGGCTCCATCGGTGAAGTCTCGACGCTGATGATTTTGCTTGGCGGGGCAATCATTCTGTTTGGGCGCGTGGCCTCCTGGCGGATTGTGGCGGGCGTGATGATCGGCATGGTGCTGACCGCCACCCTGTTCAACGTTATCGGTTCTACTACCAACCCGATGTTCTCCATGCCGTGGTACTGGCATCTGGTGTTGGGGGGCTTCGCGTTCGGCATGATGTTCATGGCGACGGACCCGGTCTCGGCCTCGTTTACAGATAAAGGTAAATGGAGCTATGGCGTGCTCATTGGCGCGATGTGTGTCCTGATCCGCGTGGTCAACCCGGCGTATCCGGAAGGGATGATGCTGGCCATTCTGTTTGCCAACCTGTTTGCGCCGCTGTTCGACTACCTGGTGGTGCGGGCCAACATCAAGCGGAGGAAGGCGCGTGGCTGAGGTTAAAAATAACGACAGCATCAGCAAAACGCTGCTGGTGGTGCTGGTGCTCTGTCTGGTCTGTTCCATCGTCGTGGCCGGTTCTGCCGTGGGGTTAAAACCCCTGCAGCAGGAGCAACGCGCGCTGGATAAACAGCGCAACATTCTGGCCGTGGCCGGGCTGATGCAGGAAGGAATGAGCGCAGACGACGTTTCGGCCGTCTTTGCCGAACGTATTTCCGCGCGGCTGGTGGATTTAAAAACGGGTGAACTGCTGGATAAAGACCCGGCAACCTTCAACCAGGCGCTGGCGCTGAAAGATCCGCAGATGAGCGTGACGCTCGAGGCATCGCAAGATCCGGCCGGGATTAAGCGTCGCAGCAACCTGGCCGAAATTTACCTGGTGCGTGACCCCCAAAAACGCATTCAGGAAGTGGTGCTTCCTGTCTACGGCAACGGCCTGTGGTCAATGATGTATGCCTTTGTGGCCCTTGATACGGATGGCCGCACCGTTAAAGGCATTGCGTATTATGACCAGGGCGAAACGCCGGGGCTGGGCGGCGAAGTGGAAAATCCGAACTGGCGGGCACAGTTTGTCGGCAAGAAAGTGCTCGACGATAACGGTCTGCCTGCGCTGAAGGTGATGAAAGGGGCGGCACGTCCCGGTGACGACTACGCGGTCGACGGGCTTTCCGGCGCCACGCTCACCTCAAACGGGGTGCAGCACAGTTTTGATTTCTGGATGGGCGAGCTGGGCTTTGGTCCTTTCCTGAAAAACGTACGTGAAGGAGCGCTGAACAATGGCTGATACCGGTGAACTGAAAGAAGTGAAAAAGGTGCTCATTGGCCCACTGCTCGCCAATAACCCGATCACGCTGCAGGTGCTGGGCGTCTGTTCGGCCCTGGCGGTAACGACCAAGCTGGAAACGGCGGTGGTGATGACGCTGGCCGTCACGCTGGTCACGGCGTTTTCGAGCATGTTTATCTCGATGATCCGCCACCACATTCCCAACAGCGTGAGGATCATCGTGCAGATGGCGATCATCGCCTCGCTGGTGATCGTGGTCGATCAGCTGCTGCGCGCCTTCGCCTATGAAACCTCCAAACAGCTCTCGGTGTTTGTCGGGCTGATTATCACCAACTGTATCGTCATGGGGCGTGCGGAAGCCTACGCCATGAAAATGCCGCCGCTGGCGAGCTTTATGGACGGTATCGGCAACGGCCTGGGCTACGGCGCGATCCTGCTGACCGTGGGGTTCCTGCGCGAGCTGATTGGCAGCGGCAAGCTGTTTGGCATCACGGTGCTGGACACGGTACAGAACGGTGGCTGGTATCTGCCAAACGGCCTGTTCCTGTTGGCCCCTAGCGCATTTTTCATTATCGGTTTGCTGATCTGGCTGATTCGTACGCTGAAGCCAGAACAGCAGGAAAAGGAGTAACCGACGATGGCTCATTACCTGAGTTTGTTTGTGCGCGCGGTGTTTGTTGAAAACATGGCGCTCGCGTTTTTCCTCGGCATGTGCACGTTCCTTGCCGTGTCTAAAAAGGTCTCTACGGCATTTGGGCTGGGGGTGGCGGTCACCGTTGTGTTGGGGCTTTCGGTTCCGATTAACAATCTGGTGTACAACTTCGTGCTGCGGGACGGCGCGCTGGTGGAAGGGGTTGATCTCAGCTTCCTGAACTTCATCACCTTTATCGGGGTGATCGCGGCGCTGGTGCAAATCCTCGAGATGATCCTCGATAAGTACTTCCCGTCGCTGTACAACGCGCTGGGGATCTTCCTGCCGCTGATCGCGGTGAACTGCGCCATCTTTGGCGGCGTCTCGTTTATGGTTCAGCGTGATTACAACTTCAGTGAATCCGTGGTGTACGGTTTTGGTTCCGGCATCGGCTGGATGCTGGCGATAGTCACCATGGCGGGGATCCGCGAGAAAATGAAATATGCCAACGTGCCTGCGGGTCTGCGTGGCTTAGGGATCACCTTTATCACCACCGGGCTGATGGCGCTGGGCTTTATGTCCTTCTCCGGTGTGCAGCTATAAGGGCTAACAGATGGAAATTATCCTTGGCGTGGTGATGTTCACGCTGATTGTACTGGTGCTGTCAGGACTCATTCTGGCGGCGCGCGCGAAGCTGGTGAATTCCGGTGACGTGGTGATTGATATTAACGACGATCCGCAGAATCAGATCCGCACGCCTGCGGGAGATAAACTGCTCAACACGCTCTCCGGTAACGGTATTTTTGTCTCCTCAGCCTGCGGCGGCGGCGGCTCCTGCGGACAGTGCCGCGTGACGGTAAAAGAGGGCGGTGGCGATATTCTGCCCACCGAGCTGGCGCATATCACTAAGCGTGAGGCAAAAGAGGGCTGCCGTCTGGCCTGCCAGGTCGCGGTGCGCCAGAACATGAAGATTGAGCTGCCGGAAGAGATCTTCGGCGTTAAAAAATGGGAGTGCGAGGTTATCTCCAATGATAACAAAGCCACCTTTATTAAAGAGCTGAAGCTGCGGGTACCGGAAGGGGAAGATGTTCCGTTCCGCGCCGGGGGTTACATTCAGATTGAGTGTCCTGAGCATACCGTGGCGTATGCGGACTTCGACGTGCCTGAGGAGTACCGCGCCGACTGGGACAAATTCAATCTCTTCCGCTTTGTATCCGAGGTAAAAGAGCCGACGTTGCGCGCTTACTCCATGGCTAACTATCCGGAAGAGAAGGGCATTATTATGCTCAACGTGCGTATCGCCACGCCGCCACCGAATGTGCCGGATGCACCGCCGGGCGTGATGTCGTC
Organism: Enterobacter sp. C6; assembly: GCF_008122455.1. NCBI lineage: Bacteria > Pseudomonadati > Pseudomonadota > Gammaproteobacteria > Enterobacterales > Enterobacteriaceae > Enterobacter > Enterobacter sp. C6. The sequence goes on along the minus strand of NZ_QPFW01000224.1, from coordinate 33,786 downwards.
ATATATCTGGTCTCTGAAGCCGGGAGATAAGGTGACCATCTCCGGTCCGTTCGGGGAGTTCTTCGCGAAAGATACCGACGCGGAAATGGTCTTTATCGGCGGCGGTGCCGGTATGGCCCCGATGCGCTCGCACATTTTTGACCAGCTCAAGCGGCTCGGCAGCAAGCGTAAAATCAGCTTCTGGTACGGGGCGCGTTCGCTGCGCGAAATGTTCTATGACGACGAGTTTGAACAGCTGGCGCGTGAAAACCCGAACTTTACCTTCCATGTGGCGCTCTCCGATCCGCAGCCGGAAGATAACTGGACGGGCTATACGGGGTTCATCCACAACGTGCTGTATGAAAACTACCTCAAACAGCACCCTGCACCCGAGGACTGCGAGTTCTATATGTGTGGTCCGCCGATGATGAACGCCGCCGTGATTAAGATGCTGAAAGATCTCGGCGTTGAAGATGAGAACATCATGCTCGATGATTTTGGAGGCTGATGATGCTGACGTTTCTGGCAACCTTTGTGGTTTTTGTGCTTGTCATCTTCGGCATGTCGTTAGGCTGGATCGTTAAACGGAAAAGCATTCAGGGCAGCTGCGGCGGTATTTCCTCCATTGGGATGGAAAAGGTCTGCGACTGCCCGGAACCGTGCGATGCGCGGAAAAAAAGAATGGCCCGCGAGCAGCAGCGCATCATTTAATCTGCCAGGTCGGGTAAGGCGAAGCCGCCACCCGACAATTCCCACGCACACTTCTCAACCCTCATTTGTTTACTGTATACTTATCCAGTGATGAGTGAGGGCTTACTATGCGCAAAATAATCCATGTTGATATGGACTGCTTTTTTGCCGCAGTGGAGATGCGAGACAACCCGGCGCTGCGGGATATTCCCATCGCCATTGGCGGCAGCCGCGTTCAGCGTGGTGTCATCAGCACCGCCAACTATCCTGCGCGCAAATTTGGCGTGCGCAGCGCCATGCCGACGGCGATGGCCTTAAAGCTTTGCCCTCATCTCACGCTTCTGCCCGGGCGGTTCGACGCCTATAAAGAGGCTTCCCTGCATATTCGGGAAATCTTTTCCCGCTATACCTCTCTGATAGAGCCGCTGTCGCTGGACGAAGCCTATCTCGATGTGACCGACAGCGTGCATTGCCACGGCTCCGCCACGCTGATGGCGCAGGAGATCCGCCAGACGATTTTCAACGAGCTGAATCTGACGGCATCGGCGGGGGTCGCGCCCGTTAAATTCCTCGCCAAAATCGCCTCCGATTTAAATAAGCCCAACGGCCAGTACGTCATCACGCCGGAAGAGGTGCCTGTGTTTTTGAAAACGCTACCGCTCGGTAAAATCCCCGGCGTCGGGAAAGTCTCCGCCGCAAAGCTGGAAAGCATGGGGCTACGGACCTGCGAAGACGTGCAGCGAAGCGACCTCGCCATGCTGCTCAAGCGCTTCGGGAAGTTTGGCCGCGTGCTGTGGGAGCGCAGCCAGGGGATTGACGATCGCGATGTGAACAGCGAACGGCTGCGGAAATCCGTCGGCGTTGAGCGCACCCTCATTGAAGATATTCATGACTGGTCCGAATGCGAAACCATTATCACAGAACAGCTCTACCCGGAGCTGGAGCGACGCTTAAGCAAGGTGAAGCCAGACCTGCTGATTGCCCGTCAGGGTATCAAATTAAAATTCAACGACTTCCAGCAGACCACGCAGGAACACGTCTGGCCGCGACTGAATAAAGACGATCTTATCGCGACGGCAAAAAAGGCATGGGAAGAAAGACGAGGCGGGCGAGGAGTAAGGCTGGTGGGATTGCACGTCACGCTGCTGGATCCGCAGTTAGAGCGACAGCTGGTATTAGGATTGTAAAAAAGCCCGGTGCGCTATGCTTACCGGGCCTACGTTGTTCACCCTTTCCCTTTGGGAGAGGGCTGGGGTGAGGGAATTACTTAACGGGGATCGCTTTCAGCAGTTCAGTCAGCAGCGTCCAGTAGTGACCGACGCTTTCGATATGAACCTGCTCATCCGGCGAGTGCGGTCCGGTAATGGTTGGCCCGATGGACACCATATCCATATCCGGATACGGCTTCTTGAACAGACCACATTCCAGACCGGCGTGGATCACCTGAATGTTCGGGGTGCTGTTGAACAGACGCTGATAGGTTTCACGCACCAGCGCCATCACCGGAGAACTTGCATCCGGCTGCCAGCCCGGGTAGCTGCCTTTTGCAGACGTTTTCGCGCCCGCCAGCGTGCCCAGAGATTCCAGCATGCTCACCACGTACTCTTTACCGCTGTCGATAAGGGAGCGGATCAGGCAGATGATTTCCGCGCTGTCGTCGCTCATGGTCACCACGCCCACGTTCAGTGAGGTTTCCACCACGCCTTTCGCCACGTCAGAGTTGCGGATCACGCCGTTTGGCGTCGCGTTCAGCAGCTGAACGAAGGTGTCACGAGACTTCGCGGTCAGCGCGGCTTTATCCGTGGAGACGGATTCCAGCACCACGGTCAGGTTCTTCTCTTTCGCCGACAGTTCGTTTTTCAGGATATCCAGGTATACGGTGGAGAGTTTTTTCAGCTCGTCGGCTTTTGCCGCCGGTACTGCCACGGTGGCGAAGGCTTCGCGTGGGATCGCGTTGCGCAGGGTACCGCCGTTGAAATCAACCAGACGCAGATCCAGCTCAGCCGCATGGCCTGCCAGGAAGCGCGCCAGCAGCTTGTTGGCGTTGCCCAGACCCAGGTGAATATCGCCGCCGGAGTGGCCGCCTTTCAGACCTTTCAGCGTCAGCTTGAAGGTCTGGAAACCGGCAGGAATCGCTTCGCGCGACAGCGGCAGGGTAGAGATGAAATCAATCCCGCCCGCGCAGCCCATGTAGATCTCACCTTCTTCTTCGGAGTCGGTGTTGATCAGGATATCTGCCTGCAGCCAGTTCGCCTGCAGACCGAACGCGCCGTCCATGCCCGCTTCTTCGGTCATGGTCAGCAGCACTTCCAGTGGACCGTGCTCAACGCTGTCGTCAGCCAGTACCGCCAGCGCAGAGGCCATACCGATGCCGTTATCCGCGCCCAGGGTGGTGCCGCGTGCTTTCACCCAGTCGCCGTCGATGTACGGCTGGATTGGGTCTTTGGTGAAGTCGTGAACGGTGTCGTTGTTCTTCTGTGGCACCATGTCCAGGTGCGCCTGCAGCACAACCGGTTTGCGGTTTTCCATGCCTGCGGTGGCGTGTTTGCGGATCAGAATGTTGCCAACCTGGTCACGTTCCGCATGCAGACCTTTTTCCTTCGCCCAGCCCATAATATGTTCGGCAAGCTGTTCTTCATGGTAGGAAGGGTGTGGAATGGAGCAGATTTTGGCAAAAATATCCCACAGCGGCTGCGGAGATAGTTGAGACAGTTCAGACACGATAAGTCTCCTTGTCGAGGCGCTGCAAACAGGGTTGCAGGTCACAGGGTTAGCAGGTTAATAGTTACCACAAGTCAGGCTTGCGAGATGAAACTGAGAATACCACTTTCTCTGCTGGCTGGTAGCATAAAGCATGTAAAAACACAGGCAGAGGGCGCTAAACACTGGTTTTTAGTGCGCCAGATCTCTATAATCTCGCGCAACCTATTTCCCCCTCGAACACTTTTTAAGCCGTATAAAAACAGGCTGGGACACTTCACATGAGCGAAAAATACGTCGTCACCTGGGACATGTTGCAGATTCACGCACGCAAACTGGCTGCGCGTCTGATGCCTTCCGAACAGTGGAAAGGCATTATTGCCGTCAGTCGTGGCGGTCTGGTACCGGGGGCGCTGCTGGCACGTGAGCTGGGTATTCGTCATGTCGATACCGTTTGCATCTCCAGCTATGACCATGACAACCAGCGTGAGCTGACCGTGCTGAAACGCGCGGAAGGCGACGGTGAAGGTTTCATCGTGATTGATGACCTGGTAGATACCGGCGGTACTGCGGTCGCTATCCGCGAAATGTATCCGAAAGCACATTTCGTCACTATCTTCGCGAAACCGGCGGGCCGCCCGCTGGTTGACGATTACGTGATTGATATCCCGCAGGATACCTGGATTGAACAGCCATGGGATATGGGCGTGGTCTTCGTACCGCCGATTTCAGGCCGTTAATCCCAGTACGTAACTTTACACGCCCGGCAATGCCGGGCGTTGTTCTTTTTGGCCTGCCACGCGTTACAATAGTCTTCATATGACGTATTCATGGAGGCAACGCAATGACGCAGGCGAATCTCACCGAGACACTTTTCAAACCCCGTTTCAAACACCCTGAAACGTCGACGCTGGTGCGTCGCTTTAATCCGGGTACCCAGCCTGCCGTCCAGTCCGCGTTAGACGGTAAAAACGTGCCCCACTGGTATCGTATGATTAACCGCCTGATGTGGGTCTGGCGCGGTATCGATCCTCGTGAAATCCTTGACGTGCAGGCGCGTATCGTGATGAGTGAAGCCGAGCGTACCGACAGCGAACTCTATGATACGGTAGTGGGCTATCGCGGCGGAAACTGGATCTACGAGTGGTCTAAACAGGCAATGCTCTGGCAGCAGAAAGCCACCCAGGAAGAGGATGCCACGCGCAGCGGCAAGCACTGGCTGCATGCGGCCAATCTCTACGCCATTGCCGCGTATCCACATCTGAAAGGTGATGAGCTGGCCGAGCAGGCACAGGCGCTGGCGAATCGCGCCTATGAAGAGGCGGCTCAACGCCTGCCGGGCCAGATGCGCGAACTCGAGTTTACCATTCCGGGTGGGTCATCCATTACCGGGTTCCTGCATATGCCTGAAGGTGAAGGCCCGTTCCCGACCGTCCTTATGTGCGGTGGGCTGGATTCGTTGCAGATCGATTATTACAGCCTGTATGAGCGTTACTTCGCACCAAAAGGGATCGCCATGCTGACGCTGGATATGCCCTCAATCGGCTTCTCCTCCAAATGGAAACTGACTCAGGATTCCAGCCTGCTGCACCAGCATGCGCTAAAAGCGCTGGAAAACATTCCGTGGGTCGACCACACCCGCGTGGCGGCATTTGGCTTCCGCTTTGGTGCAAACGTCGCGGTGCGTCTGGCTTACCTTGAATCTTCTCGCCTGAAAGCCGTCGCCTGCCTTGGTCCGGTCGTTCACGCCCTGCTCAGCGATCCTGCACGCCAGGGGAGCGTACCTGAAATGTACCTTGATGTGCTGGCCAGCCGTCTTGGCATGCATGATGCATCAGACGAAGCGCTGCGCGTTGAGCTCAATCGCTACTCGTTAAAAACGCAAGGGTTGCTGGGACGTCGCTGCCCAACGCCGATGCTGTCGGGATTCTGGAAAAACGATCCGTTCAGTCCGGAAGAAGAGTCGCGCTTAATCACGTCGTCATCTGCGGATGGCAAATTGCTAGAAGTGCCGTTCAGCCCGGTCTATCAGAATTTCGATAAAGCGCTGAAAGAGATTACGCGCTGGATCGCTCAGAGATTGTGTTAATAGATTGCTAAATTTTGCTGGTTTGGTAAAACAGTGGCTTCACAAAAGGAGATCGCAATGACGTTACCGAGTGGACACCCGAAAAGTAGACTGATTAAGAAGTTTATGGCTCTCGGCCCGTATATTCGAGAAGAGCAGTGTGAAGAGAATCGCTTTTTTTTCGACTGCCTGGCTGTATGCGTCAACGTGAAGCCTGCACCCGAAAAACGTGAATTCTGGGGCTGGTGGATGGAAATGGAAGCAGAGGAAAAACGCTTTACGTATAGCTACCAGTTTGGCCTGTTTAATAAAGACGGCAACTGGCAGGCGACCTCTATTAAAGATCAGGAAGTGATTGACCGCCTGGAATATACGCTAAAAGAGTTCCATGATAAGGCTCGCGCACTGCTGGCGACTCTTGATCTCAAGCTCGAGCCCGCAGATAACTTTTCCAGCGAAGCGGTGAAGCTGACTGCCTGATGGTGTCCCAGCGCCTGGTGGCGGCTTCGCCTTACCCGGCCTACAAAAAATGATGGTTTTCTCCCTCTCCCCGTGGGAGAGGGCCGGAGTAAGGGCACCAGCCCGCATTAATCCCCGAAATAAAAAAAACCGGCACAGGCCGGTTTTTTATTTCGCATCATCAGAACTGGTAGGTCATACCCAGGGCAACGATGTCATCGCTGCTCACGCCCAGTTTATTTTTGTCGTCAATCTGGTTGATTTTATAATCAACAAAGGTGGACATATTTTTGTTGAAGTAATAGGTCGCGCCAACGTCAATGTATTTCACCAGATCTTCGTCACCAATACCTTCGATATCTTTGCCTTTAGACTGGACATAACCCAGGGACGGGCGCAGACCAAAGTCGAACTGATATTGTGCGACCACTTCAAAGTTTTGCGCTTTATTTGCAAATCCGCCAGAAATTGGCGTCATATTGCGGGTTTCTGAATACATCGCTGCCAGATAAATATCGTTCGCGTCATATTTCAGACCGGTTGCCCAGGCTTCTGCTTTCTGGCCCTGGCCACGCGCCAACAGGTTCTGCGCATTGGTGCGGTCAGAGTTGGTGTAAGCGCCGCTGACGGCGAAATCGCTGCCGCCGAAGTCATAGCTCAGAGAGGTACCAAAACCGTCACCGTTCTGTTTCTTGGCGTCACGGTTTTCGTTTTTGCCCTGGTACTGCAGGGTCATGTCCAGGCCGTCAACCGCGCCGAAGAAGTCGGTGTTACGATAGGTAGCAAGACCGGTAGCACGCTTAGTCATGAAGTTATCGGTCTGCGCGGAAGAGTCGCCGCCGAATTCAGGGAACATGTCGGTCCATGCTTCAACGTCATACAGGGCACCCAGGTTACGACCGTAATCCAGAGAACCAAAGTTTTTCAGCTTCAGGCCCGCGAACGCCAGACGGGTTTTCTGAGAGGAGTCGCTCTCGGCTTTGTTACCCGCAAATTCAGATTCCCAACGGCCATAGCCCGTCAGCTGATCGTTAATCTGGGTTTCGCCTTTAAAACCGAAACGAACGTAAGTCTGATCGCCATCTTTGGTGGCATCATCGCTGATGTAGTGCATGGCTTTCACTTTGCCGTACACGTCCAGCTTATTACCATCTTTATTATAAACTTCAGCTGCGTGAACGGATGCAGAAGCCACTACGCCCATAACCATTAATGCCAGAGTGCTCTTTTTCATTTTCGATCCTGTCTTATAAACGCGCTAAAAAATTCGCTGGACGTTAAGCTCATGCTTAAGTCCCGTGAAAAAACAGGAAGGGTTTTATCGTTCTGGAATGAAACTTTTATGACAAACTAAGAATAATTTTAAAAAACTGTGATTTATTATTTCGGTAATAAAAGTGTCAAATTCTCCCGCTACGCTTCCTGATCCCGCGCAACAAAGTGTTTCGCTATGTGCTAAGGCAGTTGGCAACGGGGCTGACTCCTGCTAAAACGTTCGTTCGACATTACTTTCCCTTATCGTTGAACGGCAGAGAATCATGAGTGACAGCCAGACGCTGGTGGTAAAACTCGGTACCAGTGTTTTAACAGGCGGATCGCGCCGCCTAAATCGCGCCCACATTGTTGAGCTTGTACGTCAGTGCGCTCAGTTACATGCCGCAGGGCATCGTATTGTGATTGTGACCTCCGGGGCGATTGCCGCCGGGCGTGAACACCTGGGTTACCCCGAACTCCCCGCGACGATCGCCTCCAAACAGCTGCTGGCCGCCGTGGGGCAAAGCCGACTCATTCAACTCTGGGAACAGCTGTTCTCTATCTATGGCATCCACGTCGGGCAGATGCTGCTGACGCGTGCGGATATGGAAGACAGAGAGCGCTTCCTGAACGCCCGCGATACCCTTCGCGCGCTGCTGGACAACAATATCGTTCCGGTCATTAACGAGAACGATGCCGTTGCTACCGCTGAAATCAAAGTAGGCGATAACGATAACCTCTCTGCGCTGGCCGCCATTCTGGCCGGTGCCGATAAATTACTGCTTCTGACCGATCAGCAGGGGCTGTTCACTGCCGATCCGCGCTCTAACCCGGAAGCCGAGCTGATTACCGACGTTCACGGTATCGACGATGCGCTGCGCGCCATCGCCGGTGACAGCGTGTCCGGCCTCGGAACGGGCGGCATGGGGACCAAGCTGCAGGCCGCTGACGTGGCGTGCCGCGCCGGTATCGACACCATCATTGCGGCGGGCAGCCGCCCAGGCGTGATTGGTGACGTGATGGAAGGCATCTCGGTCGGCACCCGCTTCCACGCTCAGGAATCCCCGCTAGAAAACCGTAAACGCTGGATATTTGGCGCGCCGCCTGCGGGCGAACTCGTCGTCGATGAAGGGGCAACCGCCGCGATTCTGGAACGAGGAAGTTCATTACTTCCTAAAGGAATTAAAAGCGTGACAGGCAACTTCTCCCGTGGTGAAGTGATCCGTATCCGTAACCTCGAAGGCCGCGACATCGCCCACGGCGTAAGCCGTTATAACAGCGATGCCCTGCGCCGCATCGCGGGTCACCACTCACAGCAGATCGACGCCATTCTGGGCTATGAATATGGCCCGGTTGCCGTACATCGCGATGACATGATTATTCGTTAAGGAGCCAGAACATGCTGGAACAAATGGGCGCCGCCGCGAAGGCCGCCTCTTATAAACTGGCGCTCCTTTCCAGCCGCGAGAAAAACCGCGTGCTGGAAAAAATCGCTGATTATCTGGAATCACAGTCCCAGGAGATTTTGCTCGCCAACGAGCAGGATTTACTTGAGGCGCGTCGAAACGGTCTGAGCGAAGCCATGCTCGACCGTCTGGCGTTGACCCCGGCCCGCCTGAAAGGCATTGCCGACGATGTTCGTCAGGTCTGCAATCTGGCCGACCCGGTAGGGCAGGTAATCGACGGCGGGCTGCTCGACAGCGGTTTACGCCTAGAGCGCCGCCGCGTGCCGCTCGGCGTTATCGGCGTTATTTATGAAGCCCGTCCAAACGTGACGGTGGATGTCGCCTCCCTGTGCCTGAAAACCGGCAACGCCGCTATTCTGCGCGGTGGGAAAGAGACCTGGCGCACCAATGCCGCGACGGTGAAAGTCATTCAGCAGGCGCTGGAAGAGTGTGGATTACCGGCGGGTGCCGTGCAGGCAATTGAGAGCCCGGACCGCGCGCTGGTCAACGAAATGCTGCGCATGGACAAATACATCGACATGCTGATCCCACGCGGCGGCGCTGGCCTGCACAAGCTGTGCCGCGAGCAGTCGACGATTCCGGTGATCACCGGCGGTATCGGCGTGTGCCATATCGTGGTCGACGATAGCGCTGAGATTGCACCGGCGCTGAAGATTATCGTTAACGCGAAGACCCAGCGTCCAAGCACCTGTAACACCGTTGAAACGCTGCTGGTGCATCAGGATATTGCGAACACCTTCCTGCCAGCCCTGAGCAAACAGATGGCAGAGAGCGGCGTGACGCTGCATGCTGACGCCAGTGCGCTCGCGCTGCTGCAGGATGGCCCGGCTAACGTGGTTCCCGTCAACGCGGAGCAGTACGACGACGAGTTCCTGTCACTGGATCTGAATGTGAAAATCGTGAGCGATCTTGACGACGCGATTGCGCACATCCGTGAGCATGGCACGCAGCATTCTGACGCCATCCTGACGCGTACGCTGCGCAATGCCGATCGCTTCGTGAACGAAGTGGATTCCTCTGCGGTGTATGTAAATGCCTCCACCCGATTCACCGACGGCGGCCAGTTCGGCCTCGGCGCTGAGGTGGCGGTCAGCACGCAGAAACTGCACGCGCGCGGTCCGATGGGGCTGGAAGCGCTGACCACGTACAAGTGGATCGGCTTCGGTGACGATACGATTCGTGCGTAAATAATCACGGGTGATGCAAAAGTAGCCGTTTGATTCAAAAGGGCATTGACGCATCACCCGGATAGATCTAACCTTTTGCCCCGTGGTTACATTCGTAACCGGCCTCTCAGGGCCGATATAGCTCAGTTGGTAGAGCAGCGCATTCGTAATGCGAAGGTCGTAGGTTCGACTCCTATTATCGGCACTCACACAACAAAATCCTTTAAAAACAATAAGTTAAGACGATTTTTGTTCTCAAGATACAACCTTTTTTTAAGGGATTCTATGACCAACAGTTGCCGCTATGGTTAACAGTGGCTATTCAGGGATGTTAGCACGTAGCGGCCTGTAGTTGTAAAGCTCGAACAGGTACAAAGCGTGAACAGTCCCCACGAACCGCTATCAACTCGAAGCTGATGACGCTGCCAACGTCTCTAAACCATCCCGAAACAGATTGATCACACGCATTTAAGCCCGATGTGCGGCCTTGTGGCTGCGTAAACAGGTGAATAGTGGTAATGCCCCGGTAGCAACAGATCCGGCTCTGCCAGCGCTTCGCTCACGCTCCGAAAGGTACACGAGCACCCTGATAAGGTGTGATCTCTCTGACAATCTGATTTGGTCACTGGTGACTTTCGCAAAGCGAAACCAACTAGGTTGGCCTGATGAAGTCGCTACGCTCCGCTTGTTGCTTGTACCACTAACGGGGCTTTATGGCTTCTATTGTCTTAAATCTGATACATTGCACAAACATCATGTGGATTGCTGTAAAGTTCATCAGTATGATTGCTTGTACAATCAGCGATTGGGAAAGCACTTCTGGAAGATAAGGGACGAGACGATATGAAAGTGACTGATGAGGCTTTGTTACGTTCAGGGTTTACGCAGCCCGAATTGCAGAAGATAAAAAGCAATATTGAAAAATATGGAGGAACGCTTGGAGAGGCCATAAATGACCTCGCTAGGCGATTTGTTACCTTAGCGGGAGTGGTGGCTGTGTGTGCCTTAATCCTACTGCTACTTATCGTCTTCAGCTCACCTGATAGAGCATTTGCATGGGGGCTGGCGATGATCTTTGGGGTTGCCATTATGTCCTTTGCACAGCCGCCGGTAATTTCCTATAAATCCTGGCGTTACCGAAAAACTATCAAGGATTAACTGGTTCCATTTTCGGTTGTCAATAGATCGAAAATCACTTTTGCTTTAACACCATAACCGACAATCTTCATTGTTAGCTTAGGAGTGCTCATTGTGCTGACTTTGCGATAGTAATCGTGTGGAAGCCAGCGGAATAATCTCCAGGCTCCAGTTTTTCGAGCGAGTCCAACAATGCTGTACACACTGGCACCAAGAGTAACACCATTATAGAGAGCCAAGCCCGTGTTAGGATTAAATCCCATGAACTGGGCCGTATGCATCGCGGAGTCAGCAATGATACCTTGCGAGGGTATATGTCCTGCTGGCTGATCAAAGTTGAGCACTTCTTTCGTTAATCCGTTCATTCCATCGGCAATCAGGACTGCCCCAGCCAGCATACCAATCGGCCCCATAGTGGATAACATCATAAAGCCACCAAAGAGAACCACGCCTGATAGCACCACATTTACAGCGGATATAACATAACCGACGATTTTATTATTTTCCTTAACAAACTCGACCTTCGCGTAAAGCTGTGCGGACTTGGTTTTTAATAGACGCTCTTGTTCAAGCAGGTTGTCTGTTTCAGCACGAAGATTTTTGATGCATACAATACATTCTTCATCGGTTTTAGCTCGTCGTGCTGTTTCAAATTCTTTATCTACAACCTGTTTTATCTCTCCAACAAACTTGATACGTGTTATCCCATCTTGCAAATAGAAAGCTGATAGCCGATTTGCTGTTTCGACGAGTTTCCGGGCTTCCAGATTCACCATGGTATCTGACCATGTTCTGTTCCAGCCCCTGTTGAGCAGCGCAATATCCATTAAAGACTCCTTCCCAAAATGTGTCTGGTCATTTTACGTGCAATAAGGTCGAAGACAACAGGAAATGCTTTCCCAACGTCTGATTTTAGCGGAACGAACACATAATCAAACTCTGGGACTCCACGCGGTAATTCTCTATTTTTCATTGTCCGACGTATCAAACGTCCTGGAGTACGTGCAGGATCGTCTACCGGGATGGGGTCAGTCCAACATGACTCTGAGGCGTCTGTTAAACCTGTGGCGATTCATAGTGCTTATTGATCCTCAATCCTGTCTGCTATCTCTGGTAATTCCTCAGTTGGGCTAGTGTTTAAAAAAGCTCATCTTAAGGGTATTCTTGCATGAACATAACTACCATGAAGATAGGCGAGCAAATGACCAGTGAACTAACGGAAAAAGATCTACTGGATAATGGTTTTTCGAATAAGCAATTGTCTCGTCTGAAAGAAGTATTAAGTAGTAATGAAAATACTGGCGAAACGCTTTCAACATTAATAGATGAACTGAGCAAGCGTTTTTATGGAGGGATTATCTGTCTGATGCTTATCCTTGCACCGCTGATTTTCCTTCCCGTCTTTTATACGCCCTCGCTGCTATTATATTACTTACCTGTTGCAATTATTGGCGTTATTGCGGTCTGGTATCTGATTCCACTTGGCCTCACATGGAAAGCGCATAAAATAATGAAAGGCCGGTAGGCTTCTCACACCCACTCCCGACAAAAGGAAACCATCAACACTTCTTACGCATCATGCGCCAGGTTCCTCTGACAACGCCGACAAACCATCACACATCTCCTGCAACTCATTAAACATTCTTGCCACATGGAAGCCATCGCACACCGAATGATGGACCTGCACCGCGAGCGGCAACAGCACTTTTCCATCCTGCTCGTAGTATTTTCCAAACGTGAACATTGGCGAAAAGAAGTTCTTCATATGCGCAATGTTCATATTAAAGTTCGTAAACGTTACCCACGGAATCGACGACACGAAAAAGACATTTTCCCGGGACTCTTCCTTCGGCCAGTAAGAAAGGTTATTGCCATAGCGGGCCGTATCTTCTGCATACGTGTTCTGGAAGTGATGAATATTGCCGTCATAGTGGCTCCACAATGACGAAAACGTCTCCGTTTCGGGATGGAAAATCGTATAGCTTGGATGAACTTCATTCCAGACGACGAGCTCATTGTCCTTCATGGCCATGCGGAACTCAGGATGCCGGTTCATAATTTTAGACAGGAGAAAAATAATCGTCGGGTAAAACTTCCAGCCGACCTCTTTGATATGTTTTCGCAGCGCGGTAATGTCGATCAGAACGGTTTGGTTAATTGCGCATTCAGCGAATGACTGGAAGACTTCAAAATGCTCCTTCCTTGGCCAACGAGATAAATCAACAGGCGTATAGGCCGGGGCTGTTTTTTTCATTGTTTAACCTTTGATTATCAATCGTCTACATGATTTTGGGCCAGAAACAACCGCACAACCATTTCAACCGTATCTAATCTTCCTGTCAATCTCAGCCTGTGGTTTTCCGAACAGATATCCCTGCACAAGATCGCAGCCAAGCGCCTGAAGACGTTCAAGCTGCGCTTCGGTTTCAACACCCTCTGCAATGACCCGCATGTTGAGGCTTTTCGCCATGCCGGTAATTAACTTAACGATATTAAGGGCATCATCCTGCGTGGATATCGGGTTCACAAAGGATTTGTCGATTTTAATTTTATCAAAATTAAGTTCACTCAGTCGTGAAAGCGAGGAATATCCCGTTCCGAAATCATCGATGGAAATTTTTACGCCCAGTGCCCGGAGCTTTTTGAGAATAGTGATCGGCATGTTGCTGTCACTGAAGAGCGACGACTCTGTTACCTCTAACTCAAGTCGGTTGGCCGGTAGCCCCGTCTCTTTCAGAATGGACTGTACCATCGTGGTAAACGATTTAGTGCCTAGCTGAACGGGTGAGACATTCACCGAGATCCTGGCCGGCACCGCCCAGGACACCGCTTCCCGGCAGGCCATCTCAAGCACCGACTTGCCGATCTCATTGATCATTCCCGTTTTTTCAGCGACGGAAATAAAATAATCTGGCGCGAGTATCCCTTTCACCGGGTGTATCCAGCGAATAAGCGCTTCATAGCCGTAAATTTCATTGCTGAATGCATCGACAATAGGCTGGTAATACACAACGAATTCATTGTGATCGATCGCCAGAGCCATATCATGTTCAAGGGTCCTGCTTTCCTGCAGTCTTTGCAGCATCCACTGCCGGAAGACTTTGATCTGCTGCGAACCTTCTTTTTTCGCTTCATAGAGGGCCAGGTCGGCAAATTTGTAAAGATAATCAGAGCGTCGTTCATTATCTGATAAAACGATGCCCACGCAGGTGGCAATTTTTATCAGCTGGTTATTAATCGTATAGGGCTGGCTGATATGATCGCTGATTTCTTTGGCGCGCGAAACGGCGGCGGTTTCCGTGAGTCCGCTGGAGAGAAGGGCGAATTCATCGCCGCCCAAACGGTAAAATGTATCCGTTGCGCTGCTCATCGAGGTCAGCCGTCGGGATACCTGATTCAGCAGCAAATCTCCCGTATCATGGCCATAGGTATCGTTGACCTCTTTGAAGCGGTCTAAATCAAATAACATCACCGTGACAGGGACGTGGTTTTTATCTGCCTGAAGATTAATTTTGTTGAGATCGTCCCAGAAGAAAAGGCGGTTTTTCATGCCGGTGAGGGAGTCATGATAAACATCATATTCCAGCTTCGAGTTCTGAATTTGCAGTTTTTCTTTTGATATTTGAAGTTCGTCAGCCAGGCTTTTAACCTGCATGTGTGCTTTCAGAATGTTTTTATTCTGGTAGATCATTAAGAAGCCAAGAATAAAGCTTAAAATCACCAGAAGCAAAGAAAGTGCGGAATAAATATAATACAGGATTTGTATTTTGTTGTTGGATTCATTAACCGTGTTAATATCTTTCGTTAATGCCGTTGCAGACAGCTGGCTGAGTGGTGCGTCGAGCTCATGCATATTTGTCAGGTACGCCTGTAACTCCGGATGGCTCATTTTTTCAAGATGACTATCCAGATAGGCCAGTATTTTTTCTAAGCGTAAAGCGAGCTCCTGATGCGTTTTATCGCTGTCAATGTAGCGACCTAAATCGCCTCCCTTCATTAAATCGCCCTGACTGAGCATAATTTCGAGGCGCATACGGACCTGGTCTATCGTAACGTCATCAGTATCGGTTGCGTATAGACCAAGCCATGATTCAAAACGGTAATACTCTGATACCAGTTGTGCCACGGACCAGGACTCAGTGTATTGAGTCAGTTTTTGCAATTCCTGCTGTCGATCATAAACAAGGTATGCAATATATCCTGTCGTGATAAAAAGAGAAAAAATGATACCAACCAGTATCCTGTTCATTATGTTCTCCTGAACGACTACTCAATCTTCATTTTGCTTACCTGCCATGCTGATCGTGAGTAATAAATCTGATTATTCAACTCAGGAAGACTGTCATAGGGGTATACAATGAACGATGGGCCTTTATCGCGGATGCGCATATATTCGCCATTGACCTTTAAGGCAAGTATGGCGTTGTATTTTTTAAAGTCGCTGAGAGGGATGACGGTTGAGTAATCATTGAGCGCAATAACATTAATGTTCGTACCTTTTGCACCCACATAATCCATGAGCTTGCTCATGGGGACACCCTCAAACTTCGTACGACCGTTATACCAGGGGGAAGTCGTCTCGAAACTCACTACTCCGAGTTTTTCAAGGCTGGCGAGATCAAACACTGCTTTTCCATTTTCATTGGTATTTTCTATATTACCGTAAATCGTTAAAATGGGTTTACCAACTGGTTTTGGCAGGTCGCCAGCCCAGGTTACACTTTGTACCAGACAGCATAACAGCAGTAGGGTTAATCGCATTTTGACCTCCACCTTTTTAACAGAAGTATAAGAATTATAATTTAGATATCACACGAGTTGATATATTTTGTTGGGGAGTAGGGGGTTTTATCGTTTTTATTGATGTAAACTCATTTTAATCAATGAGTTAGGTGTTGCGGGTGTCTGGGTGTTTGATACTAGAGCGACGCTTAACTTTTTGATAAAAGCTAAAATTGCGGGCATAAATGCTCTTCTGTTTAAAAAATAATCGCTTTAATTGAGAGATATTATCTTCCACGATAATTGCGGGGTGTCCGTGGCTTTTTGGCGCGCGAATCTGGCGACGAAATACGCGCCCCGGTTGTGTGCGCTGTTTCAGGATGATGATAAGCGAGGACACGAACATTCTGATTGTGCGTGTCCCCTACCGCTTGCCTTACTTCATGTCATCCCGGATGGCTGACGCCGACTTACCCCCTTTCGCCATGCTGGCAAACACTGCGTCCCGGTAGATCCACGCATGAACGAGTGCGGCGGAGAGATGGACCAGCACCACGGCAAAAAGCAACTTTGCCAGAAGGCTATGGGCGTCGTGACACCAGGCATAGAGTGCTGGACTGGTCGGGACAATCGCCGGCAGGTTGACGCCATCAAACATGACAATTGGCAGGCCCGCTGCCGACAGCTGCGCCCAGCCCAGCAGCGGCATTGCCAGCATTAACCCATACAGCATCCAGTGTGATGCCTTTGCGGCAAGCACCTGCCAGACGGGCAAATCGGCAGGAAGTGGGGGCGTGCGGCTCAGGAGGCGGTTGACCAGACGAACCAGTGCCAGCAGTAAAATGGCGATCCCCAGCGGCCGGTGGAGGTCGATTAGCCAAATCCGGTGATGTAACGACGTCATCATCGCGGCACCGATGAAAAGCATGGACAGGATCATCACCGCCATCAGCCAGTGCAGGCTTCGCGCCAGGGTATTGAAATGCTGCGGCGTGAGCGCTCGCATATCTTTATTTGAGCTCATTTTACCTCCTGCTTTTGCACGGCTTCGGTGGCCTTGCCGTAGCCGATTTCCCGCTCACGGCGGCTGAAAGAGTGGGAGTAGGCCGCGGAGCGGGCGTTTAAGATGGGATCATCAGACACCGCAACGCCTGCGGGAACGACAGAAGGATCAAAGTTAACGTCGCGGCACGCGCCTGTGGATTGTGCTTCGACCCGCGTCACTTCCAGCGTGCCGGTCACCACCTTTTTGCGATCGTCCGGCCATGGCTGGGATGGGTCATCCACCGGATCGCCCGGTTGTGCGAGCTGCAAAACGTAATCCCAGTAGAGTGGCTTCTGCGCCAGGCGCTGACGCAGGTTTTCGAACAGGAAGTTGTCATCGGCTTTCTGTCGTTGCTCATCGCTTATCGACAGGAAAGGCTCGTGCGGACGCATCATCCAGCGAACGGCCTGGCGATCCCCCTGCGCGTTCACAAGGTAAAAGGCGTTAATGCTGTAAAACGTCGCGCCCGCGAAGCTGCCGGGCGCAGGTTTTTGTGCCGCCCATTTAAGGTATTTCTCCGCCTCCGGGTACGCTTTCAAAAAGTCTGCCAGACGCTGCGGATCCGGTTTGCCGGTGGCCGCATCAATGGCCGTGGCTTTTCGCAAGGCCAGAAAACCTTCCGGGCTGTGCGTGGCGAAGAAAGGCTCGTTGTTCATCGCCATCCGCCATTGTTGCTTGTCATCTGTCTTCAGCAGCAGCGCCATGCTCAGGGTTTTGGTCGAACTATCCGGGGCATGCGGATCGCCAGTACCAATAGAGAATCGACCCACCACGGGCACTTCCTGCTGTGAGAAGAGGCGGGAGGTTGAAAGAGAAACCCCTGAGCCGTTTGGCGTAAAGGTGCCGGCAAAGCAGATGCCTTTTCCATGCGCGCGGCGAAAACCCGGCGGGAAGGGTTTCGGTGTTTCCCCTACCAGTGCCTGGCTGACCGTGCGTGAACCAAGCCAGCCCGCCGTCCATGCAAAAGCAGATGCTAATGTACCGGCGACAACGGCGATTGCAGCCAGCGCGCCCCAGGTTTTTTTGGACCTCAAATCCAGTTTCGACATAGACGTTTTTCCAGAACAAAATATCTTCATCTGTTATGCGCAACGTATTGCGCGTGACAGGTGTTAATACAGTGGCGAATATGGCTCGAGTATAGGAACTAAGGGGCGTAAAGAAAGAATATCACGAAAAGTTTAAACCTTTCCGCTGTCAAAAGGACCGGTTTACTCATCGTGTCGGAAGTTGTGACCGAGTCGGTGACCCAGCGAGAAAGATTGGCGAAACAGGTAGGCGATGGCAGAAAATGTAAATAATGAACAGTAGGGAGTATGCGATATTATCGATGAGATCGTCAGTTAACGGTTTCAATCTGTGTCTGAATAATTGCCTGATTTAGGACGCTTCTTCCACTGGGAAGCGTCCACTTTTTTATATATTGAACAATATATTTCTGATATTAAGCAACGCTTTTCCTGTACAGAAAGTCCTGGTATTTCTTCCATTAAATGTTCTCTTTTATTTGACGCTCACATCCCTGTGCTGAATAACGATTAATGTCCTACAGATGCGGCATCAACAACGCGAGAGGGTTTCGGTGCTAAAGCAATAGCAAAAGCAGCGATAAAGAATATGACGCCTATCGACATCATCAGATTATTGGTAGAAAGCATCATGCTTTGGCTGTTAACCATCTTGTCAAAAAGCTCCCTAACAAACTGCCCACCTTGCTGAGGCGCCGAGTTGATGTACTGTGAAAGATCGCCTGTCGGGTCAACGACGGACGCCAGTCTGTCATGCGCAATATAGCGCTGGTCCTGCCAGGACGTCGTCACGAGCGATGTGGCAAACGCGCCTGATAACGTTCGAACAAAGTTCATTAACCCGGCCGCCGAGGGCATTTCCGCTTCATCTACAGAGCCCATTGCAAGCCCCGTAATCGGGACATAGTACAACGGCATGCCAACGCCCATGAATAACAAAGGGACACAGATGGACCAGTAATCCATATCGGTCGTCGCATAGGAGCGCCAGAAGGTATCGAGACCGAGCCAGGCACAGCCAAAGAAGATAAGAATGCGCGGATCGATTCTGTTGGAAAGGTTAGCGGCAACCGGAGAGAAGACCACCTGCAGAAGGCCGCCCCAGGCAACCACAATCCCTGCCCATGTTGTTGTATACCCTAAGTTATATTGTAGCCACAACGGCGTGAGAACATTCAGACCAAAAAAACATCCAAACGCAAGCGCGAGCACAAACATGCTGGCCGAAAAACCACGATGGCGAAAAACGCTGATATCGACAATCGGATGATCGGCGGTCAGCTCCCATATGCAGAAACTTAAAAAGCCGATACAGGCCACAATCGCCAGAACCCAAATTTCTTCTGAGGCAAACCAGTCAAGGTCTTTCCCTTCATCCAGCATGATCTGCAGTGCACCAACCCAGATAACCAGTAAAACAAACCCAACGATATCAATAGCGTTATTAACCAGCTCATCTTCGAAGATTTTTAATACTGACCACGCGATGACTGAAAAAGCGATAGCCATCGGAACGTTGATGATAAACACCCACGACCAGCTGTAATGATCGCAAATCCAGCCACCGAGAACCGGGCCTATAACGGGTGCCAGCAATGTGGTCATTGCCCATAATCCCGTCGCCTGCATGGATTTTTCTTTCGGGAAAATACGCAGGAGCAACGTTTGTGATAAGGCCATCAGAGGGCCTCCCGCCATGCCCTGAAAAACCCTCATCATCAGCAGCATTCCCAGAGAAGTGGAAAGGCCGCAAAGCAAAGAAAAAATGCCAAACATGAACACGGAAATGCAGAAAACGCGCACGCCGCCGAACCGGGTGGTTAACCATCCTGATAGCGGCACCGTTATGGCTTCAGCCACGGCATAGGCCGTGATGATCCAGGTTCCCTGGCTGGTTCCTGCGCCCAGGGCGCCAGCCATGTTGGGCTGAGTGACGTTTGCAATGGTCATATTGAGTACGGCTAAAAAGTTTGCCATTGCAAGAACCAGGGCACCCACCCATAACATACCGCCCTTCAGCGAAGGCGGCTGGTTATCGATAACGAATGTAGACATAGCCTGGTTTCCGTTATTCACTTTTTAAATTAACTGTCGCTTTCATGGACAGCCCAACCCGCAACGGATGTGCTGCAAGCTCATCAGCATTGAGTTTGATGCGCACGGGCAAACGCTGAACAACCTTAATCCAGTTACCCGTTGCGTTCTGCGCAGGAATAACTGAAAACGCTGCGCCGGTGCCGCCATCAAAGCCTTCTACCGTGCCATGGAAAGGAACGTTGTCGCCGTACAGATCGCTCACCAGTTCCACTTTCTGCCCCACTTTCACATGCTGGAGCTGAACTTCCTTGAAGTTGGCATTGACGTGAATTTGCTGTACCGGCACCACGGACAATAACGGCGTGGAAGGCTGGACACGTTGCCCAAGCTCGACCTGGCGACGAGCAACCACGCCATCAACTGGCGAACGGATCACGGTTCTTTCCAGATCCAGTCTGGCCTGATCGCGCTTTGCTCTGGCGAGAGCGACTTCTGGGTTGGTCTCGGTATTTGCATCCTCAATCATTACGGCATTCGCCTGTCTTGCACCCACTGCCGCCTGTCTTGCTGCATCGGCTTGCGCCACGGCGGCTTTAGCGGCATTCAGGTTTGCCAGAGCGGAAGCATAAACGTTTTGAATACGCGTCAGTTCGTCGCCTGAAATCGCGCCTGTCTGCATGAGCGCCTCGCGTCGCTTGAGGTCAACCGTCGCGCGCTGGAAGTCAGCGTTTGCGGCATCAACCTGGGCCAGCAGACGTTTTTGCTCTTTTTCATTTGCCACAACTTCAGCGCCGAGTTTTGTGTCGGTGGCCTTATATCCATTTACCCGCCGAATGGACAGGTTCAGGTTTGCTTCCGCCTGATTAAGGGCTAACTCTGCATCAGTAGGATCCAGCTGGATCAGAACATCACCTTTTTTTACCACCTGAGAATCCGTGACGAGGATGGCACTTACCGTACCGGTGATCGCGGAAGAGAGCTGAGCGGACTCGACATCGGTATAGGCGTTATCGGTCTCAACATAGCGAGAACCCACTAATTCCCAATATGCGAACGAGCCTGCGCCAGCCAGCGCGATGCTTAATGCAAGGTAAGAGAATAAACGTTTTCTTTTTTTCTTTTTGATATCGGATGATTCAATATTTTGATTTTCAATAGCTGCAGAATGACTCATTTTATTTCCTTTCTTTCCACTATTTAGTAATTAACCTGGTGTTAAAAATCACTGTTTGCTCGAGGTATATCCGCCGCCCAATGCACGCGCTAATGCGACGTCAATCGTAAAGGCACGGGAATTTACATCGGCTAATTTTCTGCGGGCCGCAACCAGCTCATCTTCCGAGGATAAAACGTCGAGATAATCAGCGACCTTTCCTTCATACCTTTGTCTGGTGAGCGAATACGCTTTTTCTGCCGACGTGACTGCACCCTGAGAATAAAGCATCTCGTCTTTCAGAGAGGCTCTGCTGGTGAGTGCATCGCTCACTTCACGAAGTGCATTCGTTAACGTGGCGTTATAAACGTTCACCGCAATACCATATTCACCGCTGGCGTATTTCAAATCACCCTGTAGCTTTTGCGTATTAAATATTGGCAACGATATGGCCGGACCAAAACTGCCAATTGCTGAACCACTCCGGGTAAGGTTGTTAATACCCAGTGACTGGAACCCGGCAAAGGCAACCAGATTAACGCTGGGGTAAAAACCGGCTTTTTTCTGTTTGATTTGCTCTGCTGCAGCCTCTGCGCGTAAACGTGCCGCGACAATATCAGGACGTCGACCAATCAGATCCAGCGCAATATTGGGAGGAAGTTCCTCATGCGCTAAAAGCGTTGCCTTAGGCGCGGTTATGGCCAGCGATCTGTCAGGCCCATCACCGATCAATGCAGCGAGCTCATGTTTTTTGATCGCAATCGCTTCATCTATTGCCACCAGATTTGCTTTTGCGTTGAGTTGACGCGTCTCAACCTGTTGAAGGCTGGATAAATCTTCAAGCCCCGCATCATGTCGTTGCCGGAACAACGCGAGCGTACTGGTTCGTATAGTGAGGGTATCGTTAAGCGTTTCGCGTACGGTGTATAAATGCGCCAGCTCCGCGTAAACGGTAACAATAGAAGAAGAGAGCACCAGCCTTGTTTGTGCTTCTTCCGCGACAGCCGCCATTTCACCTGACGTTGCAGCCGCGAGCGCGGCGCGGTTTTTACCCCAAAAATCTATTTCCCAGCTCATATCCAGCGTGGTACGGCCATAGCTGTTCCAGTTTTGAGGCGTTGCGCTTTCAGGCGTCACATAGTTGTAACTCATTTTGTCCCGCATAAAGCTGGCGTTTGCGGTGACCTCAGGGAAAAGCGAACCGCTCGCACTTTGCGTCATCGCCTGCGCTTGTTTCACGCGAGCTTCGGCGATGTTAAGCGTAGGGGAATTTTTAAGCGCGTCATCAATCAGCCCGTTGAGCTGCTCGTCACCGTATTTCTTCCACCAGTCATCTTTCGGCCACTGGCCGTTCTGATGTGGGAAGCTTTGATCGCTTTTAAGTTGTGTGACCGTCTTCATAGGCGGTGGGGTGCCAAGGTCGGGGATCATGGCGCATCCGCTCATACTGATGGCGGAAATGACAACACAGCCCATCACTATTCTGGACCGGGTTAAATCGGAAATACGACACCCCAGTAGTGTCTCCTGAAAACCTTTCATCAGTACGCTCGTCATGCTGTTCATAGAGAAGTCCAAATACAGTACCGTACAGTACGGTACACTTTATATCTTGACTTCTGAGCGCCGTCAAATGAAAATGTACTCGTCAGTACGATTACGAACCCTACTACCAGACGTGATTCCGAAATCAGAGAACAAAAAGTGTTGGCCCCGGTCAGACACCTAAACTAACGAGGAAACATATGGATAAAAGAGCGCTTAAACGGCAACAGATTCTGGAAGTCGCATCCGGACTGTTTCGACAAAAGGGATTTGATGCCACGTCTATCTCAGAGATTAACGCGATTGTGGGTGGCTCAAAATCAACAATTTACAGTCACTTTTCTTCGAAAGAAGAGCTATTTGTAGAATGCATGTCTTCAGAAACTGAACAGTATATAAAGAGCATGACTATTGAAACTGCAGGGCAGGTGCGCCTTTTCAGAAAATCACCACAGCTGGTCATCGAGCAATTTGCCGTTGCCTTTTTACGCTATATTTGTTCACCGGATATTGTGGATTTGCAAAGATTAATGATTTCCGAAGCCGGAAGGTCGGGAATCGGAGAGTTATATTATGAGCGAATGCAAAAACTGCGTTCAAACGTATCGGCGCTTTTCACCGATTTAATGAATCAAAATATCTTAAGAAAAGATGACCCTGTGCTGGCCGCTGAGTATTTTCGCTCTCTTCTCCAGGCCGGTATCCTTGAACCCTTGCTTTTAAAAGCGCGAAAGGATCAGCCGGACGAAAGTGAAATTGTCATGAAAGCGCAGGCCTCCGTTAATGCGTTTATGAAACTGTATGGTCCTGAACAAAATGAGGATGTTGCAAAGACATCTCACTAAAATACAGTAAGCATTCTCTCACCCTATTATTAGGGTGATTTTTCTTTTAGGAAATATTATTTTCAATTGTCATTGGATGACGTTGCCAGCGGCCTTCTTGTAAATAAAATTTCGTGGATACTTATGTGTATAAAGTTTACTCTCTTAAAAGATCGTGAAGCTGTAATTAAGTCCCTGACTCACTGGATTGACTCGAATTTATATAGACCTATTACCGTTCTGGATGTGGCGCGAAAATCCGGTTATTCATTGGCTTATATTCAACGAAACTTTCGCCAGGAGTGTGGCATAAGTATCGGTCTCTATATTCGAAGCCGGAAACTTGAAAAAGCCGCGCATATGCTCAGACATACGCAGCTCTCTGTTTCAGATATATTTACAATGTTAGGCTACGAAGAGCCGTCAACGTTCAGCAGAGCGTTCTCGAATCAATATGGACTCTCCCCAACCAAATACCGTGAGATGGCTAAAAAAAGTCATGACATGAATGGCTTGTCGATATTGATTACTGAGGTGACGTGCGACTAATCCTTTGAAGCATCGCGACGCAAGCGCCACAAATCATAGCGTTCTTCTCCCGGTTTAACGGCTCCCGCGAAGTGGTCATTGAGGCGACTCGAGGTAAATACCAGGTCTCCGTTCGGACGGATTGCCGGCGTGTCTGGCCATCGCACCTCTTCGCTTGCCGCAATCAGCGACATGGCATGGGTTTCAGGATCGTATCTGACGATACCATTGCGTGTGACATCGGTAATGTAGAGGTTACCTTTTACATCTGTCACCATTCCGTCGGTGTTGCCCCCCACGCGACCCAGATCGCGGATCTGCCCGGCAATTTGCGCATTGGTTGACGCAGGCTGCCTCAGTATTGCAGTCGGTACCGCATAGGCGCGCGTGCCGGTTGTCACCGTCCAGTACAGCGTACCCGCATCGGGTGAAAGCGCAATGCCATTGATACCAATCAGTAATGGTTTACCAGGCCAGACTTCAACCCCGTGCGAGACGACGTTAACGCCTGGCTCAATCTGCAGCGCAGGGTGACGATCGAGCACGCGCCGGGCTGTACCGGTAGCGAAATCAACGATAATTAGTCCCACCTGGTTTTCAGGCGCACTCCGCGAGCCGCTGTCGGAGATATAGGCGACACGGCGGTTCTCATCGACCACCACATCATTCAGAAAGCTGGCCTTGCGGTCCGCTACGCTGTCCAGGGCGATACGTTTGATGGTGCGGCCAGAGTGGAGATCCAGTACGACCAGCTTCTGCGCCCCCGCGGGGGACTCTGTTTCGCCTGCAACAAACCCCATGTCCAGCGCCCATAGCCAGCCGTTTTTACGGTCAATATAAAAACCGAGCACGTTGCGCAGGCTCTGAGCGGGATCGGTGTTCACCGCATTCCCCTCGCGGGAGGGAAACGCCGTCAGGCGGGCAGGGCCAGACTGCGCCGTCGTATCCAGAATGCTTAACGTGGCGGGTGCTGCGGCGGAAACCAGCCGGGGCGTGCTGACAAAGGCACGGTCCATTGCATCAAAGTGGATACCTGCAATAGGGGCATTGACCGAACCGGAAAACGTCGCAGGTATCTTTCCGTCTTGAGCGGTATCCCAGCTCACGCCGGCGTAGCTTCGCCAGCGCTCCAGAGGCGGGTGGTTCGCCGCGTTGACAACACTCGTGAAAGAGAACAACGCCGCCATTGCGATGGCGGGCAGAATATGGGGACGGTTGAACATTGACAGGCTCCAGTGGAACGTTCAGGTGATGAATGCTGGCCACTTTACTCATCGCCCAACGGGAGATAAATTAGCCAAATTGAAAAACATTTGTTCCTGAGAGAGCAAAATGAGCCGGAAATTCGATTACCTCGGCGACGTAGAAGTCTTCATTGCTGTGGTTGAGCACGGCTCATTTACTGCCGCAGCGGTTGCCCTTTCAACCACCCCTTCGGTACTGAGCCGCGCGGTCACCCGTCTGGAAGCGCGTCTTGGACGGCAGCTATTACAGCGCACGACCCGCCGGGTGGGGCTGACTGAAGCCGGACGCGTCTATCTTGAGCAGGCGCGCTCAGCGTTTTCTCTGCTCGATGACGCCGAACGCGTTGGCCGGGGTCAGGAGGGCGATCTGACCGGTCGAGTGAGAATGAGTGTCCCGACCACCTATGCCCACTACCGCCTGCCGCCGCTGCTGGCGCACTATAATCAACGTTACCCGCGCGTACAGGTGGAGCTGAACATTACCAATCGCAACGTTGACCTGATCGCAGAGGGGTTCGATCTGGCGATCCGTCTGGGACAGTTGCCTGACAGTGGACTTGTGGCGCGTAAGCTGGAAGACGCGGCATTGCTTCTGGTCGCCTCTCCGGACTACCTGCATCGGAGAGGAAAGCCTCAGACGCTGGAAGAGCTGCAGCGCCATCAGTGCCTGCCGTTTATCATGCCGCGCACCGGTCGTATCGCCCCCTGGGTATTTCATGATGAAGGGCGCGATATTGACTGGTTGCCGGGTTCAACCATTGAAATATCGGACGATGTACTCGGCGTGGTTTCGCTGGCGGAGCAGGGGATGGGGATCTGCCAGAGCTATGAATTTATCGTTCGCGACAGAATACAGGGCGGCCAGTTAGTTGAGGTGCTGCCGCACCTTCGGGGACGATCGCGACCTTTCTCCGTGCTGTTTGCCCCGCACCGACGTCAGTCAGCAGCCACCCGGGCAATGATTGACCTTCTGACCCGACAAGAATGACAAGGACGAGTCCACCATGAAAAAAGCGCGTTTTTCCTTTTGGATCCCACTCATCGTGAGCGGGATAGCACTGATATCGGGTTTTGTGGTCTGGTCAGTCAACATTTACCGCGTGACATACCTTTCGATCCGCGGGGAGCAGTACCTTGCCTGTGGGGCGTTGCTGCTGGCGCTGGTGCCGATGGTCTATTTCATCAGAAAGGGGAGACTGAAAGGTAAGCGCCTTGCTGGCGCGGTAAAAATCTACCTCGGCTTCTTTATTTGCAGTCTGCCGGTTGCCATGTTCGTGGTCTTTACAACGGCCTGGCTGCTGGAGGGGGACTATTCGGCCTGGAGCAAACCTTACCGGTATGAATCCAGTACCCGCCACAGCTGCTCGGGTGCGGAAGTCTACGAGCCGGAATTAAAAAAAGAGATTCGCATCTGTAACCCGCAGGGTCATGTTTATTCCGATACCACCCTGTATGTGGAAAAGCGGAGCAATGCCCTGGGGATTGTGGTGCTTTGGGCTATCACCCGCGCCTGAACCGGGGAAAGTCAGGGCGCGAGAATCAGCGTCAGCCCGCCTCCAGCACCCCAAAACTCACAATTCGCGCGCGTCCCAGCTCTTTTGCCCGGTATAGCGCCACATCCGCAGCGCGCAGCAGGTTGTCGGTCTGGGCATGCTGTGGGTAGCTGGCAATGCCAATCGACACGTCCACCGGCCCAATCTCGGTCAGCCCGTAGCGAAGCGACAGCTCATGCACGCCGGTGTAAATCTTCTGCGCGCAGGCGTACGCCTCTGCTTCATCGGCACCGGAAAGCAGCACCAGAAACTCTTCGCCACCGAAGCGGAATGCCAGCCCGTTGTCATGTGCGGCCCGCTGAACAATGGACGCCACGCTTTTGATCACCAGGTCGCCCGCTTCATGACCAAAGCGGTCATTAATACTCTTGAAGTGGTCGATATCGATCATCATGCAGCTTAACGGCACGCCGGTGCGTTTCGCGTGTGCCGTCTGGGTTTGCAGGGTATCTTCCAGATGATGACGGTTTCGCAGCCCGGTGAGCGGGTCAAACAATGCTTTTTCCAGCAATGCGTCGCGCAGACGCTGGTTGGCCAGCGCCAGCCCGAGCGCCTCGGCCATCAGTTCCAGATACGCGCGGGAAGGGGCATTCTCCGCCGTGATGTTCTGGAAGGAGAGCAGGCCAATGGCCTCGCCCTGAGCGATAAGCGGCACGCAAAGCGAACTTTCGGCCTGGGATGCCGGAAGATGGTAGCAGGCGATATCGGGCTCGCCGTTCACCGGCGGGTGACTCTGTCCGCGACGCACGGCCCAGCACTCGTCCGGATGGAACGTATTTTCTTCACCGACCGGCGAAAGCCATTGCGCAACGCAGCGCATCTGCCACGGTTCGCGGTCGAGCACGTAGAGCCGGCCCGCGATCCCCGGCGCGATATTCGGCGCAAACAGCTCCGCCACGTTAATCACATCGTTAAAGTTTTCACACCCCTGCAGCCGCTGGGTCATGCGTGCCAGCAGCTCGCGGATGGCCCAGTCTGCATCCCGCTCTTTTTCCAGACGCTGTCGCGCAAGGCCGTTTTCACGGAAGATGCTGATAGCCTGGGCCATATCGCCTATCTCATCGATCTGGTTGAAATTGGGCGTTTCAACCGCGTAATCCTGGGATGCCAGACGGTGCACCACGTCGCTCAGGCGCACCACGGGACGCAGCACGCGGCGTTTTAAGATGAACCCAAGCACAAACAAGAACAGCAGGGCGGTCAGGCCGACCGTTAGCTCAGAGGCGGTACGCAGCGCTTTCGATTTTTTTGTTGCCTCCTGAACGGAGGCGATGACGCGTTTGTCGAGTATCTGGCGGAAGTGATCGATCTGATTCTGCGCGCGATCCAGCTCCTGCTCATAGGGCGCACCATAGAGCAGGGCAACGGCCTGGGCGTCTTCTCCTCGCGCCAGGCTGGCGAGGGCGGTCTGCTGCTCGTCCTGCAGCTCATCGATGATTTTTATGCCTTCGCGCAGCAGGGACAGCTCATCATCCGATGCGCCGTTGTCCCGCAGTTTTTCCAGCAGTATCTCGATGTTTTTCAAGCCATTCTCTGCCTGACCGTATTCCCTTAACGTTTGGGGATCTTTTTTGATGACGTAAAGGCGCGCTAAATCGGACTGTGCCCAGGCGTCTGTCTCAACATCCTCTGTGAGCTGATCGAATCGCTGGCGTTGTTCAACGGCGTGACGCTCTGCCGTGTCAGCATTGGATGCCAACAGCATGATAATGCCTGAGGCGATGGTCAGGCAGACCGTAGCACCGTAGGCCCAGTTTGTTATCGTCGCGATTCGCACCAGATGATCCTTTTACGACATGAGTAGGATGGCGTTCTTCAAATTATAGAAAACGTTTGATTTAAGGCGTAAAAAAAAGGCGGCACAGCGCCGCCTGGTGTGGTCTTTATCGTCACGTCCTTACAAATCTGGAGGGTTTTTTCCTTCTTCGATGAAATCGGGGTCCAGCTCTTCGGCGTTACCTTCGTGATCGCGCCCTGAGAAGAGGTTCCAGCAGGCGATAAACAGCGCGGCGATGAGTGGCCCGATCACAAAGCCGTTAATGCCGTACAGCTCCATGCCGCCGAGAGTGGAGATCAGAATCAGGTAGTCCGGCATTTTGGTGTCTTTCCCCACCAGCAGCGGGCGCAGGATATTGTCCACCAGCCCGACGACGATCACGAAGAAGCCGACAATAAACAGCCCTTGCCAGATCTGGTGCGTGGCGAACAGGAAGATGGCGGCGGGCACCCAGACAATCGCCGAGCCGATGGCGGGCACCAGAGAGAGGAACGCCATCAATGCGCCCCAGAGCACGCTGCCGTCAATACCCGCAATAGCAAACGCAATACCGCCGAGTATGCCCTGAACCACGGCCACTGCCGCCGTCCCTTTTACCGTGGCGCGCGATACGCCGACGAATTTGGCGAACAGGTGCTGCTTGGCGAAATCAGACAGCGGCAGGGAGTCGAGGATCTGGCGCACCAGATACGGGCCGTCTTTCAGCAGGAAGAACAGCAAATACAGCATGATGCCGAAGCTAATCGCAAAGCCAAACGTTCCTTTGCCAATCAGGAACGCGCTACCCGCCAGATACTGTCCGCCCTGCAGAGCGACATCGGAGAGTTTTTTCTGGATCTGCGCCGCGTTGGTCAGGTTGTGATCCGCGAGGAAGCCGCTGGCCCAGTCAGGCAGGTGGTTGAAGATGCTTGCCACCACCTCCGGGAACTGGGTGTTGTTCTCCTGCAGTTTGGTGTAAACCACGTTCAGCTCAATGGCGAGCGAGGAGAGGATCACCATCAGCGGGATAAAGACGATCAGGCAGATAATACCGATGGTCAACAGCGAGGCCAGCCCGTTGCGATCCCCCAGCGCGGCGCGCAGCTTGTTTTTTACCGGGTTGAAGATGACGGTCAGAATGGCGGCCCACAGTATCGCGGAGAAGTAGGGCGACAGCACGTCGAAGAAGGCCCAGGTCACAAGGGCGAGAATGAAAATAAAGAAACCTTTAGTCAGTCCGTTAAAGCGCATCAGTCAGTCCTGGTTACTCATAAACTGTGTCGACTATAGAACTGATTGTGAGAATTACCAACCTTGCATCGGGTGGCGGCTGCGCCTTACCCGTCCTGCGGGCAGTGTTACGGTATGACTTCGCGCTTTACGGATACCACTTTCGACTGACCGAAGAGCGCCTTTTCCCGCACCATGCTGTAAGTATCTGCTTGCGGAGGTGCTTATGGCCTGGCGTCCGATTCTCTATGTGATCCTCACAACCCACCCCAGACTCAGCGCGCGGCGCGCCCGTTTGCGTCTGGTCATCTAGCTTTTTATTAACAATCGCGGTATAACACACCTTCTTTGGATGTTTAGATGTCCATACGTATAGAAGGTAATATGCAAACACAACAAGAAAATGGGCAGCTTAAGCGCACCATGAAAACACGCCACCTGATTATGCTCTCGCTGGGTGGCGTGATTGGGACAGGGTTATTCTTCAATACCGGCTACATCATTTCCACGACCGGGGCGGCGGGCACGCTGCTGGCGTACCTGATAGGCGCGCTGGTGGTCTGGCTGGTGATGCAGTGTCTGGGCGAGCTTTCCGTGGCGATGCCGGAAACCGGCGCGTTCCACGTCTATGCGGCCCGCTATCTTGGCCCGGCGACGGGCTACACCGTGGCGTGGCTCTACTGGCTCACCTGGACGGTGGCGCTCGGGTCGAGCTTTACCGCCGCCGGGTTCTGCATGCAGTACTGGTTCCCGCAGGTGCCCGTCTGGGCGTGGTGCGTGGTCTTCTGCGTGGTGATTTTTGGCCTGAACGTCATCTCAACGCGCTTCTTTGCGGAAGGCGAGTTCTGGTTCTCCCTGGTGAAAGTCATCACCATCATCGCCTTTATTATCCTTGGCGGCGCAGCGGTCTTTGGCTTTATCCCGATGCAGGACGGTTCACCCGCGCCGGGCTTAAGCAACATCACCGCCGAGGGCTGGTTCCCGCACGGCGGCCTGCCGATCCTGATGACCATGGTGGCGGTGAACTTTGCCTTCTCCGGGACCGAACTTATCGGTATCGCCGCAGGGGAAACGGAAAATCCGCACAAGGTCATTCCGGTGGCGATCCGCACCACCATTGCGCGCCTGATTATCTTCTTTATCGGCACCGTGTTTGTGCTGGCGGCGCTGATCCCGATGCAGCAGGCGGGCGTGGAAAAGAGCCCGTTCGTGCTGGTGTTTGAAAAGGTCGGTATTCCTTACGCGGCGGATATTTTTAACTTCGTGATCCTGACGGCGATCCTCTCGGCGGCGAACTCCGGGCTGTACGCCTCCGGGCGCATGTTGTGGTCGCTCTCTAATGAGAAAACGCTCCCGCGCTGCTTTGCCCGCGTGAACAAAAACGGCGTGCCGCTGACGGCGCTCTCGGTCTCTATGCTCGGCGGCGTGCTGGCGCTGTTCTCAAGCGTCGTGGCGCCGGACACGGTGTTTGTCGCGCTCTCGGCGATTTCTGGCTTTGCGGTGGTGGCCGTCTGGATCAGCATCTGCGCGTCGCACTTCGTTTTCCGTCGTCGTCATCTGCAGTCCGGTCAGCCGCTCTCTGCGCTGCAGTACCGCGCGCCGTGGTATCCGCTGGTGCCGGTGCTCGGTTTTATCCTCTGCGTGGTGGCCTGTGTCGGCCTGTGGTTTGACCCAAGCCAGCGCATTGCCCTTTATTGCGGGATTCCGTTTGTCGCCCTGTGTTATGGTGCCTACTATCTGACCCGAAATATGACATCGCAGGAGCCCGAACATGTCGCAGAATAATCCGCTTACCGCCCTCCTTGAAAAGCAGCCGTTTGTGGTGCTGGATGGCGCGATGGCGACGGAACTGGAGGCGCGCGGCTGTAACCTGGCAGACAGCCTCTGGTCTGCCAAAGTGCTGATGGAAAACCCGGAGCTTATCCGCGAAGTGCATCTTGATTACTATCGCGCGGGCGCGCAGGTGGCGATCACCGCCAGCTATCAGGCTACGCCTGCGGGTTTTGCGGCGCGCGGCCTGGACGAGGCGCAGTCCCGAGCCCTGATTGGCAGAAGCGTGGAACTGGCGCGTAAGGCGCGCGAAGCGTATCTGGCTGAAAATCCGCATGCGGGCACGCTGCTGGTGGCGGGCTCCGTTGGGCCGTACGGCGCGTATCTGGCGGATGGCTCAGAGTATCGCGGCGACTACGTGCGCAGTGCGGAAGCATTCACCGACTTCCATCGCCCGCGCGTGGAAGCGCTGCTGGATGCGGGCGCTGACCTGCTGGCCTGCGAAACCCTACCGTCCTTTGAGGAGATTAAGGCGCTGGCGGCGTTGCTGTCTGAATATCCCCGCGCCCGGGCGTGGTTCTCCTTTACCCTGCGGGACAGCGAGCACCTGAGCGACGGTACGCCCCTGCGTGACGTGGTCAGCGCGCTGGCCAACTCTCCGCGCATTGTTGCGCTGGGCATTAACTGCATCGCCCTGGAAAACACCACGGCGGCGCTGAAGCATCTGCAAAGCCTGACGCCGCTGCCGCTGGTGGTTTACCCGAACTCGGGCGAGCATTATGACGCGGTGACCAAAACCTGGCACCACCACGGTGAAGCGTGCGAGACGCTGGCAGGGTATCTGCCCCAGTGGCTGGATGCCGGAGCGAAGCTGATTGGCGGCTGCTGTCGCACCACGCCGAAGGATATTGCTGAGCTTAACGCGCAGCGCTGAGTGCTTTGCCGGGTGGCGGCTACGCCTTACCCGTCCTACGGATCGCTGACCCTCTCCCACGGGGAGAGGGAAAAAAAACAACTGCACAAAACCAACTATCCTTTCCCGCTTTTTATCTAAAAACGAATCGTTATGAGCGATTCATTTTTATTCCTTTATCAAAATTCTCGCGTTGGAAATACTGCCCTCATAACAACAAGGGGAGCAGGCACTATGGCAATTTCATCGCGAATCACACTTCTCGGCGCACTGGCGCTGTGGGCATTTCAGGCACAGGCGGTGGACGTCACCGTCGCATATCAAACTTCTGCGGAACCGGCGAAAGTCGCGCAGGCGGACAACACCTTTGCCAAAGAGAGCGGCGCGAAAGTCGACTGGCGCAAGTTCGACAGCGGGGCCTCCGTCGTGCGTGCGTTAGCCTCCGGCGACGTGCAGATCGGCAATATCGGCTCCAGCCCGCTGGCGGTTGCGGCCAGCCAGCAGGTGCCGATTGAGGTGTTCCTGCTCGCTTCGCAGCTCGGTAACTCTGAAGCGCTGGTGGTGAAGAAAAACATCACCAAGCCGGAAGACCTGATAGGCAAACGCATCGCCGTGCCGTTTATCTCCACCACCCACTACAGCCTGCTGGCGGCGCTCAAACACTGGGGCATCAAGCCGGGGCAGGTACAAATCATCAACCTGCAGCCGCCGGCGATTATTGCCGCCTGGCAGCGCGGCGACATTGACGGGGCCTATGTGTGGGCACCGGCAGTGAACGAACTGGAAAAAGACGGCACCGTGCTGACCGACTCCGAAAAAGTGGGCCAGTGGGGCGCGCCAACCCTCGACGTGTGGGTCGTGCGCAAAGACTTCGCCGAGAAACATCCAGAGGTGGTGAAAGCCTTCGCCAAAAGCGCGATTGACGCCCAGCAGCCGTACATCTCTAACCCGGATGAATGGCTGAAGCAGCCCGCCAACCTGGAAAAACTCTCCCGCCTGAGCGGCGTGCCGGAAGCGGACGTGCCGGGGCTGGTGAAGGGCAACACCTATCTGACCCCCGCGCAGCAGGTGCAGCAGCTGACCGGGCCGGTAAACAAAGCGATTGTTGATACCGCCACCTTCCTGAAAGAGCAGGGCAAAGTGCCCGCGGTGGCAGCGGATTACAGCCAGTACGT
The DNA here is from genome assembly GCF_008122455.1 of Enterobacter sp. C6. Lineage (NCBI taxonomy): Bacteria > Pseudomonadati > Pseudomonadota > Gammaproteobacteria > Enterobacterales > Enterobacteriaceae > Enterobacter > Enterobacter sp. C6. The sequence continues at coordinate 344 of NZ_QPFW01000224.1, read as the reverse complement.
GACCGATCGTTTTGTGAAATAAGGAGTCCGCCATGCTGAATATTACAAATCTGTCTGCTGATTACGGTGGCAAACCCGCGCTGGAGGAGATCAACCTGACGCTGGACAGCGGTGAACTGCTGGTGGTGCTGGGCCCGTCCGGGTGCGGAAAAACCACGCTGCTGAATCTGATCGCCGGGTTTGTCCCTTATCAGCATGGCACCATTCAACTGGAAGGCAAAAAGGTAGAAGGCCCCGGCGCCGAGCGCGGCGTGGTCTTCCAGAATGAAGGCCTGCTCCCGTGGCGCAACGTGCAGGAAAACGTGGCGTTTGGGCTGCAGCTTGCGGGCGTCAATCGTGAACAG
>NZ_QPFW01000223.1:0-45465 GCF_008122455.1 Enterobacter sp. C6 | reverse complement strand
CGGGCCCGAGCACGATCGCCACGTCCACGACCGACAGCGACCACGCCAGCACCGCCAGCATCACCGCGCCGAGAACGGGCGCAATCGCCGGAAGGATCAGCCAGCTGAGCGTCTGAAAACGCCCATAGCCAAAGGTTTGCAGGACGATCTTCTGCAGTGCGAGCCGTTTTTCCGGCAGGACGGCGTAAATGGCCCACAGGACAAACGCGCTCTCTTTGACCGCGAGCGTCAGGCCCAGACCGACGCCGTAGCGGTCAAACGGCGGAGAACAGACGGTGCAGATCTGATAATACAGACCGCCCTCGGCAAACAGCAGTAACGCGCCGGTGGTGAACGCCACATGGGGGATCGCGAGTAGCCACGGCAGGCGGGTCGTGAGACGTCGCCAGCGCTTACCAGGCCACAGAAGGCTGACGAGGAAAAGGGCAATCAGCAACGCCCCCAGCGTGGCGATGAGCGTTGAGACCAGCGTGGCGACGGTCGCCTGAGGTAGCTGCGGATCGCTCAGCAGCCGCTGCCAGTTTGTCACCGAAAACGCCGGGGCAAGCAGCATGGCGCCGGCGGGCAGGACCGGCAGATAAATCACCGCCATCGCCAGCCAGACAAGCCCGCTCAGCGGGTGCCGTAACGACGCAGCCATTCCTGCTCCAGCGCGTTCACCCAGGCGGACTGCGGCTCTGCAAGCACCTTCGGCAGCCCCTGCGGCGTGTGGGCGAGCAGCTGTTTGGCTTCGCCTTCGGGCAGCGTTTTCACATCCAGTACGCTTGGGTCTCCCCATATGGCCGGGTCGGCCTTGCGGATTTGCGCCCGCGGTGACAGCAGGAAATTAGCGACCACTTTCGCTCCCGCGCTCGCGCTGGCATTGACCGGAATCGCCACAAAATGGACGTTGCCGAGCATCCCGCTCTGGAAACCAAAGCTGTAGCTGTCGGCGGGCAGTTCGCTGCTCGCCACTTTCTGCTGCACATGGGCCGGGTTAAAGGTCAGCGACAGGTTCAGACTGCCGCGGGCAAGCAGGGTGTCCATACGCGCGGGTGAAGGGGGGAAGTCTTTGCCTTCGCGCCACATCAGCGGGTGCAGCTTATCGAGGTAGGCCCAGAGCGGCGCGGTAACGTGGTCAAACGTTTCATCGGGTGCTTTTTGTAAAGCCTCAGGGCGATCGGTGAGCGTCAGAAGCAGCTGCTCAAGAAATGCCGTGCCGGTAAAATCGGGCGGGCGAGGATAGCTGACCTTGCCCGGGTGCTGCTGCGCATAAGCCAGCAGCGCCTGAGGATCCTCCGGCGGCGTCGGCATGCTGGCTTTGCGGGCGATAAAGGTCAGCTGCGCACCGCCCCACGGGGATTCCGCTCCGTCTGTGGGAATTGCAAAATCCTCCATAACGGGCTTGCGGGTATCGACATAGCGCCAGTTTGGCAGCGTCTGCGCCCATCCGGTTTGCAGCAGGTTCGCTTCTTTTAACGTGCGGAAGTTTTCGCCGTTAACCCACAGCAGGTCAACCGAGCCGTTGGCCTTACGCCCCGCGGCGGCTTCGGTCTGAATACGTTTTACCGCGTCGGCGGCATCCGCCAGCGGGACGATTTTGAGGGTAATGGCATAGTGCGTTTGCATCTCACCGCTGACCCACTCAAGGTAGCGGTTGACCGCCGGATCGCCGCCCCAGGCGTTAAACCAGACGGTCTGGCCTTTGGCCTGTTGTTGGATAGCGTGCCAGCTTTCGGCGGCAGAGAGGGGGGCTGCCAGCAGCAGACCGATCAGGAACGCGCAAAAACGCACACGGCGCATAATGCCTCACTTTTTAGCAGACGGGAGATAACGGGAAAACAGCCGGCGGGTGACCAGCGGTAATAACCCCAGTAGTGTAAAGGCGAATATCATGCCCGGCGACAAAATATCGCGCAGCGAGGTCACTTTTCCCAGCTCGCGCCCGGCGTTCAGAAAGACAACCGTCGCGGGCAGCATGGCGACCTGGCTGACCCACCAGTAGCGAAATACGCCAATCCGGGTCAGCCCCATCAGCAAATTCACCAGAAAAAACGGGAACAGCGGCATCAGGCGCAGGGCAAAAAGATAGCCCGCGCCGTCATGCGACATACCGGCGTTCACCGTTTTCATCTGCTGAGCAAACCGCCGCTGGACCCCGTCGCGCAGCAGATAACGACTGGCGAGCATGGCCAGCGTGGCCCCGAGCGTGGAGGCGAACGAGACCAGCGCGGTGCCTTCCCACAGGGGAAATAACGCCCCGCCCAGCAGGGTGAGGATCGCCGCGCCGGGTATCGACAGGGCGGAGACCGCGACATAGAGCGCAAAAAAGATCAGCGCGCTGCGCAGCGGCGCGTGGTCGACATGGGAAAGTAACGCCTGCTGGTGAGTTTTAATCCCTTCCAGGGAGAGGGTTCCCGGGGGAAGCATGACAAACGTCAGAATAAATGCGCCCAGAAGGGCGCACAGGAAAGCGATTTTTCGAATGTTCACGCGTAATTACAGCTTGAATTTAGCCCACACCGGCGCGTGGTCGGACGGTTTTTCCATGCTGCGGATATCGTAGTCGATCCCGGTTTCGATGCAGCGCTCGGCCAGCGGCGAACTGGCCAGCAGCAGGTCTATACGCAGGCCACGGTTGTCGTCAAAGCCTTTTGAGCGGTAGTCAAACCAGGAGAAGCGATCCTGCGTTTCCGGGTTGGCATTGCGGAAGGTATCCACCAGGCCCCAGCCCAGCAGGCGCTCCATCCACTCACGCTCTTCCGGCAGGAAGGAGCATTTGCCGGTACGCAGCCAGCGTTTGCGGTTCTCTTCGCCAATACCGATATCGAGATCCGTCGGGCTAATGTTCATGTCGCCCATGATCAGCACCGGATTCTCTTTTTTGAGTTCAGTTGTCAGGAAGTCCTGCAGATCCTGATAAAACTTCGCTTTGGCCGGGAATTTGGTTTCATGGTCACGGCTTTCACCCTGCGGGAAATACCCGTTAATGACCGTGATATTCCCGAGCGCAGAAGGCACTTCCGCCATGATGATGCGGCGCTGCGCTTCTTCACCGTCGCCAGGGAAGCCGCGACGCACGGAAACCGGCGGTGCTTTGGTGAGCAGCGCGACCCCATAGTGTCCTTTCTGACCGTGATAGAAGACGTTGTAGCCGAGTTTCGCCACCTCTTCGAGGGGGAACATGTCGTCGTGAACCTTTGTCTCCTGCAGGCCGATCACATCTGGCTGATGTTGCTCAACGATAGCTTCAAGCTGATGAGGGCGGGCACGCAGGCCGTTGATATTAAAAGAGACAAATTTCATAGTCGCTGCCAGTGCAAGGTGAATAGTGCATGGATGGTAGCAGAATTTGCGTCAACTGTTACCGGGTTCGACCAATAACTGCGACAGATAATGCCGGTGGTGCAATATTTGCACCATTCTGACGCGCTTCGCCCCCAAACAGGGCGTAAATGACCGATAAATTTCGTGAGCGATCACAATTCCAGAATTATATTTGGCCTGTGCATACTCTTTCTGATTTTCATGCGGCAAAGCGCCGCTTGTCGTAAAAATATTCACTTTTTATGCACTAACAGTGAATAACTCCATGTCGTAACTTGTTGATATTCTGTTACCTCAACCCGTTTATGCATTTTTATCGCTGGCTGGCACGAAGGCTGCAATCTACATTCACAGTGCAAACACTCAATTATTTAACATTCAAATAACCTTTTATTTACCGGATGAGGTCGCTATGTCTCTGTCAATTACGCGTGAAAATTTCGATGAATGGATGATGCCGGTTTACGCTCCGGCGGCTTTTATTCCGGTTCGTGGGGAAGGCTCGCGCCTGTGGGATCAGCAGGGTAAAGAGTATATCGACTTTGCAGGTGGGATTGCGGTCAACGCGCTGGGTCATGCGCACCCGGCGCTGCGTCAGGCGCTGAACGACCAGGCGGCGAAGTTCTGGCATACCGGCAACGGCTTTACCAACGAGCCTGCGCTGCGCCTGGCCAAAAAACTGATCGACGCGACGTTCGCCGAAAAAGTCTTTTTCTGTAACTCGGGGGCGGAAGCCAACGAGGCGGCGCTGAAGCTGGCGCGCAAATATGCGCACGATAAATTTGGTACCCACAAGAGCGGCATCGTGGCGTTTAAAAATGCCTTCCACGGGCGCACGCTCTTTACCGTCAGCGCGGGCGGTCAGCCTTCCTACTCGCAGGATTTCGCACCGCTGCCGCCGGATATTCGTCACGGCATCTATAACGATCTGCAGTCCGCCAGCGAGCTGATTAACGACACCACCTGCGCGGTGATCGTCGAGCCGATGCAGGGCGAAGGCGGCGTGCTTCCGGCGCAAAAAGCCTTCCTGCAGGGGCTGCGCGAGCTGTGCGATCGTCACGATGCGGTCCTGATTTTCGACGAAGTGCAGACCGGCGTGGGCCGCACCGGCGAGCTGTATGCCTATATGCACTACGGCGTGACGCCGGACGTGCTTTCGACCGCCAAAGCGCTGGGTGGCGGCTTCCCGATTGGGGCGATGCTGACCACCGATAAATTCGCCAGCGTAATGACCGTGGGCACCCACGGCACCACCTACGGCGGCAACCCGCTGGCTACCGCCGTTGCCGGACAGGTTCTCGATATCATTAACACCCCTGAGGTGCTGAAAGGCGTTAAGCAACGTCACGACTGGTTTGTCGAGCGTCTGAATGCCATCAACAGCAAAACGGGGCTGTTTAAAGAAATTCGCGGTCTGGGGCTGTTAATCGGCTGCGAACTCACCGCTGAGTTTGCCGGGAAAGCTAAACTTATTTCACAGGAAGCGGCAAAAGTGGGCGTGATGGTGCTGATTGCCGGTGCCAACGTGGTGCGTTTTGCGCCTGCGCTGATCGTCAGCGAGGAAGAGGTGCAAACCGGTCTGGACCGTTTTGCGCAGGCGTGTGAAAAAGTGAAATCCGGGGTGTCATCATGATGGTCATCCGTCCCGTTGAGCGCGGCGATCTCGCCGGGCTCATGCAGCTTGCCGGTAAGACGGGAGGCGGGCTGACCTCGCTTCCTGCCGATGAAAAAACGCTGTCGGCGCGCATCGAGCGCGCCCTGCATACCTGGCAGGGGACGTTGCCAAAAAGCGAGCAGGGGTATGTGTTCGTGCTGGAAGACACCGACACGGGAACCGTGGCCGGGATCTGCGCCATTGAAGTGGCCGTCGGGCTTAACGACCCGTGGTACAACTACCGCGTCGGCACCATGGTTCACGCCTCGAAAGAGCTGAACGTCTATAACGCGCTGCCCACGCTGTTTCTCTGTAATGACCACACGGGGGCCAGCGAGCTGTGCACGCTGTTCCTCGATCCGGCGTGGCGCAAAGAGGGCAACGGCTATCTGCTCTCCAAATCGCGCTTTATGTTTATGGCCGCCTTCCGCGATCGCTTTAACGAAAAAGTGGTCGCAGAGATGCGCGGCGTGATCGACGACACCGGCTACTCGCCGTTCTGGGAGAGCCTGGGCGAGCGCTTCTTCTCGATGGAGTTCAGCCGGGCGGACTACCTGTGCGGTACCGGCCAGAAAGCTTTTATTGCCGAACTGATGCCGAAGCATCCTATCTATACCCATTTCCTCAGCCCGGAAGCGCAGGCGGTGATCGGCGAAGTGCATCCGCAAACCGCCCCCGCCCGCGCGGTGCTGGAGAAAGAGGGCTTCCGTTACCGGAACTATGTCGACATCTTTGACGGCGGGCCTACGCTTGAGTGCGATATCGACCGCGTGCGCGCAATCCGTAAAAGCCGGCTGGTTGAGGTCTCTGAAGGCCAGCCCGCGCCGGGCGACTGGCCCGCATGCCTGGTGGCGAACGAAAATTACGCCAACTTCCGCGCCATGCTGGTGCGAACCAACCCGAAATGTGAACGTCTGGTGCTGACGGCTGCTGAGCTCGATGCCCTGAAATGTAACGCCGGCGATACGGTTCGCCTGGTGCGTCTCTGCCCTGAGGAGAAAACAGCATGACATTATGGATTAACGGTGACTGGGTCACGGGTGAAGGCGAACAGCGCGTAAAGACCAATCCGGTTGGAAAAGAGGTGCTCTGGAAGGGGCATGACGCCAGCGCCGCGCAGGTAGATCAGGCCTGCCATGCCGCTCGCCGTGCGTTTCCGGCGTGGGCAAAACAGCCTTTCGCCGTGCGCCAGGCAGTTGTTGAAAAGTTTGCCGGGCTGCTGGAGGCAAACAAGGCCGAGCTGACGCGCATCATCGCGTCTGAAACCAGTAAACCGCGCTGGGAAGCGACAACCGAAGTGACGGCGATGATCAATAAAATCGCCATTTCGGTCAAGGCGTACCATACCCGTACCGGCGAACAGCGCACCGACATGCCGGACGGCGCGGCCACGCTGCGCCACCGTCCGCACGGCGTGCTGGCGGTGTTTGGTCCGTACAACTTCCCGGGGCATCTGCCGAATGGCCACATTGTGCCCGCGCTGCTGGCGGGCAATACCGTTATTTTCAAACCGAGCGAGCTCACGCCATTAACCGGCGAGGCGGTGGTTAAGCTGTGGGAACAGGCCGGTCTGCCGCCGGGCGTGCTGAACCTGGTGCAGGGCGGACGTGAAACCGGCCAGGCGCTGAGCGCGCTGAGCGATATCGACGGCCTGCTGTTTACCGGCAGCGCCGGGACGGGCTATCAGCTGCACCGCCAGCTGGCAGGGCAGCCGGAGAAAATTCTGGCGCTGGAGATGGGCGGCAACAACCCGCTGATTGTGGAAGATCCTGATGATATCGACGCCGCGGTGCACCTGACGATTCAGTCCGCCTTTATTACCGCCGGACAGCGCTGCACCTGTGCCCGCCGCCTGCTGGTCAAGCGCGGCGCGCAGGGCGATGCCTTCCTGAAGCGTCTGGTAGAGGTGAGCGCGCGCCTGGTACCTGCCGCGTGGGATGCCGACCCGCAGCCGTTTATCGGCGGGCTGATTTCTGAACAGGCCGCGCTGAACGTACTGAAGGCCTGGCAGGACCACGTCGCGCGCGGCGCGAAAACCCTGCTCGAGCCAAAGCAGGTTCAGCCGGGCACCTCGCTGCTGACGCCGGGCATCGTTGAGATGAGCGGCGCGAGCAACGTGCCGGATGAAGAGGTCTTTGGCCCGCTGCTGTGCGTCTGGCGCTACGACGATTTTGATGCGGCCATTGCGATGGCCAATAACACCCGCTACGGCCTGTCGAGCGGGCTGATTTCGCCGCATCGCGAGAAGTTTGAACAACTGCTGCTGGAAGCACGCGCCGGTATTGTGAACTGGAATAAACCGCTGACCGGGGCCGCGAGCACCGCGCCGTTCGGCGGCGTGGGCGCGTCGGGCAACCATCGCGCCAGCGCGTGGTATGCCGCTGATTACTGTGCGTGGCCGATGGCGAGCCTGGAAACCCCGGCGCTGACGCTGCCGGACACGCTGAATCCGGGGCTGGACTTTACCGGAGGGGATCGTCATGAAAGCGCGTGAAGTTAACTTTGACGGGCTGGTGGGGCTGACGCACCACTATGCCGGTCTCTCTTTTGGTAATGAAGCCTCGACGAAGCATCGCTTTCAGGTCTCGAACCCGAAGCTGGCGGCGAAGCAGGGGCTGCTAAAAATGAAGGCGCTGGCGGATACCGGTTTCCCGCAGGCGGTGATCCCGCCGCAGGAGCGTCCGAACGTGGCGGTGCTGCGTCAGCTCGGCTTTAGCGGCACCGATGAGCAGGTGGTTGAAAAAGCGGGTACGCAGACGCCGCACCTGCTCTCGGCGGCAAGTTCGGCCTCCTCGATGTGGGTGGCCAACGCCGCGACCGTCGCGCCGTCAGCCGATACGCTGGATGGCAAAGTTCATCTGACGGTGGCGAACCTGAACAATAAATTCCACCGCGCCACCGAAGCGGAAACCACCGAGCGCGTGCTGCGCGCCATTTTCAGCCAGGACGCCCATTTTGAGGTGCATCAGGCCCTGCCGCAGGTGGCGATGTTTGGCGACGAAGGCGCGGCCAACCATAACCGCCTGGGGGGCGATTATGGCGACCCGGGCCTGCAGCTGTTTATCTACGGGCGAGAAGAGGGGGGCCACGCTGCGCCAACCCGCTATCCTGCGCGTCAGACGCTGGCGGCCAGCCAGGCCGTTGCCCGCCTGAACCAGGTCAATCCTTCCCAGGTGATTTTTGCCCAGCAAAACCCGCATGTGATCGATCAGGGCGTGTTCCACAACGACGTGATTGCCGTTTCCAACCGCCAGGTGCTGTTCTGTCACGAGCAGGCGTTTGCCCATCAGGAGAAGCTGCTCGCCACGCTGCATGAGCGCGTGCGCGGCTTCACGCCAATTCAGGTGCCAACGGAGGCGGTGAGCGTGCAGGACGCGGTCGAAACGTATCTGTTCAATAGCCAGCTGCTGAGCCGCGATGACGGCAGCATGATGCTGGTCCTGCCGCAGGAGTCCCGGGATCATCAGGGCGTGTGGCGCTACCTGACCGAGCTGGTGAAGGCCGATAACCCGATTGACGAACTGCGCGTGTTTGATCTGCGCGAAAGCATGGCTAACGGCGGTGGCCCAGCCTGTTTACGTCTGCGCGTGGTCTTGACCCAGGACGAAATGCAGGCGGTTAACCCGGCGGTCATGATGAACGATACGCTCTTTACGCGGCTGAATGACTGGGTCGATCGCTACTATCGCGATCGGCTAACGCAGGCGGATCTGGTTGACCCGCAGCTTCTGCGTGAAGGACGCGAGGCGCTGGACGCATTATCGACAATCCTGCAGCTGGGATCGGTTTACCCGTTCCAGCGCTAAAGGAGTGGATATGGAAAATTTACTGGCGCTGACCCTGGCCGATGAGACGCCGGAACAGAAAGAGGGGGACGGCCCCTCATTTCGCTGGCGGTGGCTGGGGCGCGGGGTGCTTGAGCTGACGCCGACCGCAAAAAGCGATCTCTCGCTGCTGCTTTCAACGGGCATTCACGGGAATGAAACGGCACCCGTTGAGATTGTCGATCTGCTGCTGCGCGCGCTGTATCGCAATGAGATCGCCCTGACGTGCCGCGTGCTGGTGGTGCTGGGCAATCCGCCTGCGCTGGCGCAAAACAAACGGTACCTGGTGAGCGACATTAACCGTATGTTTGGCGGGCGCTGGGCGCAGTTTCCGCAGAGCGACGAAACGGCGCGGGCAGCGTGGCTGGAGAGCGTCGTGACCACGTTTTTTGCCGCTGCGGGACCGGCGCGCTGGCATCTGGATCTGCATACGGCCATCCGCGCGTCCTACCATGTTCGCTTCGGCGTGCTGCCGCAGCGCAATCAGCCGTGGGAGGAAGATTTCCTGAGCTGGCTGGGAGACGCCGGGCTGGAGGCGCTGGTCTTTCACCAGTCGCCGGGCGGAACCTTTACGCACTTCACCTGTGAGAACTTTGGCGCGTTGTCCTGTACGCTGGAGCTGGGGAAAGCGCTGCCGTTTGGCCAGAACGATCTCACCCGATTTGCGCCTACGCATCTCGCCCTTCGGGCGCTGCTGGGAGGAAAGGCTCCCGAGCACGCGCATCAGCCCGTTGAGCGGTACCGGGTCGTACAGCAGATCACGCGCCGCAGCGATGCCTTCCTGCTGCATATGGCCGCGCATACTCTGAACTTCACCCCGTTTCGCAAAGGGGCGCTGCTGGCCGAGGATGGCGAGGAGCGTTACGAGGTGCAGAAAACCACCGAGTATGTTTTATTCCCTAACCCTACCGTCGCGTTTGGCCTGCGGGCCGGGCTGATGCTGGAAAAAATATCCTGAACCTTTCCCCTCTCATCATTCGGGAGGGGGAAGTAAAAAACTTTTCTTCACGATTAAAGCGCTTACGCTTGTTTTGCAGAATATTCCTGGTGAATTGCTTTATTATTCACCTTCACTCCGTTATAATTCTGCTAAATCGCTTTAAAATCATCGCATTGAATATTTTTTGTTGCAACTCTCCACGCTTTATCCTTATTTCCTCCACATTTGGCGAAAATTTGTTTTTTACACTTTCATTGTTTTACCGTTGCTCTGACTAATTGACGATAAACCCCGTAAAGTTAATCTCGTCAACACGGCATAGCGCCGAAGAATAACTGAAAGAAAGGAAATAAATTATGCGTAAGTTTACTGCACTGTTTGTTGCTTCTACCCTGGCTCTGGGCGCTACCAGCATGGCGTTCGCCGCAGATACTGCGACCACCACCACTGCCGCGCCTGCTGAAGGCAAAATGATGATGCATCATAAAGGTCCGGGTATGCACAACGAGATGATGATGTTTAAGGATCTCAACCTGACGGATGCGCAGAAGCAGCAGATCCGCGACATCAGAAAAGGTGAACGCGACCAGATGAAACGTCCTCCGCTTGAAGAGCGTCGTGCGATGCATGACATCATCGCCAGCGACAGCTTCGACAAGGCGAAAGCCGAAGCGCAGATCGACAAAATGGCCGCGCAGCACAAAGCCCGCATGCTGGCTCACATGGAAACTCAGAACAAGATCTACAACATTCTGACCCCGGAACAGAAAAAACAATTTAATGCGAATTTTGAGAAGCGTCTGACAGAACGTCCGGCGATGGAAGGTAAAATGCCAGCACCAACCGAATAATCGGTTCACACTCTTAAGACCGCCGGGATCCTGTCCACAAAAGCGCAATCGCTGTGGACAGGACCGGCGGTTTTTCTTTCCTGCCCTCTTGCCTGCCGCCGCCAGCGCGGTATCCTCCTGTAGTCGCTTCAGAGAATGTTCGTAGAGTCATGGCGTTAGCATTTTTATTAACGTTGCGCTAAGGCCTGCCCGCTCTGCTGCCGATACTGTTTCTGTGAATACCCAACGATAACAATCAAGACAGCAACGATAGCGATATCCTTGCCCTGGCACGGGTTGTGCCATTCAGGAGTGGTGATGGAGTTCTTTGATATCCGTAAGATGCCGGTCAGCCTCTGGCGCAATGGTGCTGGCGAAACGCGTGAGATTTGCTGCTTCCCTCCCGCGACGAGGGATTTTCACTGGCGTGCCAGTATCGCGACTATCGCCAGCAACGGCGAATTCTCCTCGTTTCCCGGCGTCGATCGGGTGATTACCTTGCTGGAAGGCGGGGAGGTGACCCTGGATGCCGGTCAGGCGTTCTTCCATACCCTGAAGCACCATCAGCCCTATAGCTTTGCCGGCGACCTGCCGGTGAAAGCGCTGCTGTCCGATGGGCGGATGGCGATGGACTTCAACATCATGACCCGTCGCGACTGCTGCCGGGCGAAGGTGCGCGTGGCTGACCGTACCTTTACCACCTTTGGCACACGCGGGGGCGTGGTGTTTGTGTTAAGCGGGGCGTGGCAACTGGGTGATAAATTGCTGACGGCCGATCAGGGCGCCAGCTGGGAGGAGGGTACCCATACGCTGCGTCTGCTGGAGGCTCAGGGTACCTTATTGTTCAGCGAAATCACATGGCTGCCAGGCCATTGAGTTCAATGATCTCAAACTTACCGGCCAGGACCGGTTTACAGAGAATTTTGTAGCCATCGTGGTCAAATCCGGCGGGCGTGCGCAGCAGGGTTGCCGCGTCGTTGATGTTGTCGACAGCGCCCAGCCAGAGCCAGTTGTTGACGATGTGATACTGGGTCATTGCCTCGCCCACCTCTTTGAGCGCAACGGCGCTTTCCCAGGGCCAGCACTTCACGCTGATGGCCCCCAGACCGGAGAGGAGCCGTGCGTGGTGCGCCTCAACGCTCTCTTTCCCACAGCAGGCACCGGCGCAGCGCTTCAGCGCGGATCGAAAACAGGCGCGTCCGCGGGTGGTTGCCTCCAGACCTAAAAGGCTGTAGCAAAGCTGGAGCTCGTCCGCGAGCGTCTGCAGCGCCTGAAGTGCGGCTCGTTTATTGGCGAACAGCCCGTAGAGATTCGGGGCATGAGAAAAATCGACGTCGCGCGCGTAGACGACCTGCGGCTTGCCCTCGTTGATCTGCAGGGAGCAGAGCTGACGGTTGCGGCGCAGGCGCTTGTTGAACAGCGGCTGTTGTTCTTTTATCAACCGCGCCTCCAGCAACAGCGCGCCCATTTCTCCTGCCGTCTGGAACCAGGTAATGCGTCGCGACTGGCGCAGCATGGCGGCCTCGTCCGGGGTGCGAAGATGGGATAACACCCGACTGCGAATGTTAACGCTCTTGCCGATGTAGAGCGGCAGGGTGTCGCTTTCGCCGTGAAAGATGTACACGCCCGGCTGTTTAGGCATTGCTTCAAGCCAGGGGCGAAGGTGCTCGGGATATTCGTAGATAGCCGCCGCTTCAAACTCAAGACGCGGGGCGGATTGACGCCTGCTCACATACTGCTCCATATACTGTTCAGGTATACAGTGTAGCAGGAGTGTGGTGGTTAAAAAAGAGCCGGGTGGCGGCGACGCCTTACCCGGCCAGGATGTGCGGCCTGATGCCCTCACCCCAACCCTCTCCCACGGGAGAGGGCGCAAACACTAAAACGGTAACCTGGGGTTACTGTTTTGCTTTTATTTCTTCCAGAAATCGTCAAACACCGTAATTGGCGTGTGGCGCTTGTGCTCGGTTTTCAGATACCAGCCTTCGATGATTTTCGCGGTACCTTCATCCAGCTTTTTGCCTTCCAGATAATCATCGATGTTGTCATAGGTGACGCCAAGGGCCGCTTCATCCGGCAGGGAAGGGCGATCGTCTTCAAGGTCCGCTGTCGGCGCTTTCTTATACAGATGCTCAGGACAGCCCAGCGCGGCCAGCAACTGCTTACCCTGACGCTTGTTCAGACGGAAGATAGGGTTAATGTCGGTGCCGCCGTCGCCGTATTTGGTAAAGAAGCCGGTGATCGCTTCTGCCGCATGGTCGGTGCCGACGACGACGCCTTTGGTCATCCCGGCGATGCTGTACTGCGCTTTCATGCGCTCGCGGGCTTTTTCGTTGCCGCGAACAAAATCGCTCAGCTCAATGCCCGCTTCGCGTAACGCCTGCTCGCTTGCCAGCACCGAGCCCTTAATATTCACGGTCAGCACGCGGTCAGGCTGAATGAAGGTAATGGCATCCTGGCAATCCTGCTCGTCCGCCTGCACGCCATAAGGAAGACGCACCGCGATAAACTGCAGCGTCTCATCGCCCGTCTCTTCGCGAAGCTCTGAAATCGCCATCTGGCAGAGTTTACCGGTCAGGGTAGAGTCCTGGCCGCCACTGATGCCCAGCACCAGGGATTTCAGGAAAGCGTTCTTTTTTAAGTACGATTTTAAAAAATCCACGCTGCGGCGGATCTCTTCATGTGCATCTACCGTGGGCTTCGCGCCCAGTGCCTGAATAATCTCTTGTTGCAGAGCCATCACGCCCTCCATATGCAGTACATAAACAGAATGTGTTAGCTGTTAAAACTAACCCTTTGGGCGAGAAACGACAAGGATCACAGTTTCGAGTGCGCTAATTTGCGCCGATTTAGCAGGTTATCGTTGTTTTATTAGAATTTTCCGAAATTCGTCTGGCGTAACTCACAAAGTTGAACAATAGTACTTTTTATCCCATGCTTAGATAACACGCTGATAAACAAGAGGACGGAATATGAACAAGAACGTAGCAGGAATTCTTAGCGCAGCGGCGGTACTGACTATGCTGGCAGGGTGTACGGCTTACGATCGCACCAAGGATCAGTTTACGCAGCCCGTAGTAAAAGACGTTAAAAAAGGGATGACCCGTTCGCAGGTGGCCGCGATTGCCGGTAAACCTTCTTCTGAAGTGACCATGATTCATGCGAAAGGGACCTGCCAGACCTATATCCTGGGTCAACGTGATGGTAAGGCAGAAACCTACTTTGTCGCGCTGGATGATACCGGTCATGTGATCAACTCCGGCTATCAGACCTGTGCTGAATACGACACCGATCCGCAGGCACCTAAGGCGCAGTAATCCTCCTTGCCTGAGGATGTTAACAAACCGGCCCAGGGGCCGGTTTTTTTATGCATACGTAAATCTTATTTCTTTGCGCGAATTATTTGCCCGAAATGTGAAGGGAGTCAACAAGCCAGGTCAATGAGAGACAATTTGAGTCTATCCAGAATTATCCCCTGTCTGTACCATTGCGTATACTCACTCCAACGATAAACAACAGTACGCAAGCTACCTGTCTGCCGGGACAGCGAGTCGAGTGATAGCGCGATGGCAGGTAGTCATACAAGAGGGAAAACACGATGGAAAAGAAACATATCTACCTGTTCTGCTCAGCGGGCATGTCAACCTCGCTTCTGGTGTCAAAGATGCGTGCGCAGGCTGAAAAGTATGAAGTCCCTGTGGTGATTGAAGCGTTTCCAGAGACGCTGGCGGGCGAAAAAGGCCAGACAGCCGATGTCGTTTTACTGGGGCCGCAAATTGCCTATATGTTGCCCGAAATTCAACGACTGTTACCGAATAAACCGGTCGAAGTGATCGACTCGGGGCTGTACGGCAAGATTGATGGTTTAGGTGTTCTTAAAGCTGCTGTGGCAGCCATTAAAAAAGCTGCTAATTAATTTTTATTTTTCCCGTCAAAGAGTTATTTCACACACAATACGCCGTAACATGCGTTACGGCATTTAAGGGTATTTTCCTATGAGTAAAGTCATCGCTTCACTTGAAAAGGTACTCCTTCCTTTTGCTGTTAAAATAGGAAAGCAGCCTCACGTTAATGCCATCAAAAACGGCTTTATTAAATTAATGCCGCTGACGCTGGCCGGGGCCATGTTCGTTTTAATTAACAACGTTTTTCTGAGCTTTGGTGAAGGTTCCTTCTTTTATTCATTAGGAATTCGGTTAGACGCTTCCACTATTGAAACCCTTAATGGTTTTAAAGCCATCGGCGGCAACGTCTATAACGGTACGTTGGGGATTATGTCGCTGATGGCGCCTTTCTTTATTGGGATGGCACTGGCAGAAGAGCGTAAAGTCGATCCGCTGGCCGCCGGGTTATTATCCGTCGCCGCTTTCATGACCGTGACGCCATACAGCGTGGGTGAAGCCTATGCCGTCGGCGCCAACTGGCTGGGTGGGGCCAACATTATCTCCGGTATTGTTATCGGCCTGGTGGTGGCAGAAATGTTCACCTTTATTATCCGTCGCAACTGGGTTATCCGCCTGCCGGATAGCGTACCGGCTTCCGTTTCCCGTTCATTTTCCGCGTTGATTCCGGGCTTCATTATTCTCTCTATCATGGGGATTATCGCCTGGGCGCTCTCCCACTGGGGCACAAACTTCCACCAGATCATCATGGACTCTATCTCTACGCCGCTGGCGTCGATGGGTGGCGTGGTCGGTTGGGCGTATGTGATTTTCACCTCTCTGCTGTGGTTCTTTGGCGTGCATGGTTCACTGGCACTGGCCGCGCTGGACAGCGGGATTATGACCCCCTGGGCACTGGAAAACGTTGCGCTTTACCAGCAGTACGGCTCCGTTGACGCGGCGCTGGCAGCCGGTAAAACCTTCCATGTGTGGGCGAAGCCGATGCTTGACTCCTATATCTTCCTGGGCGGTACCGGGGCGACCTTGGGTCTGATCATCGCGGTCTTTATTGTCTCTCGTCGTGCTGATTACCGTCAGGTCGCGAAGCTGGCGCTGCCATCAGGCATCTTCCAGATTAACGAACCGATTCTGTTCGGTCTGCCAATCATCATGAACCCGGTAATGTTCATTCCGTTCATCCTGATTCAGCCGCTGCTGGCCGCTATCACTCTGACGGCGTATTACATGGGCATCATTCCACCGATTACCAACATTGCACCGTGGACCATGCCAGCAGGTCTGGGCGCCTTCTTCAACACCAACGGCAGCGTCGCAGCCTTCCTGCTGGCGATATTCAACCTCGGGATTGCCACCCTGCTGTACATGCCGTTCGTGGCGATTGCCAACAAAGCCGCCACCATCATTGATGAAGAAGAGAACGAAGAGGATATTGCCCTCTCACTGAAATTCTAAGATTGACCGGCGCGGGGAAGCCCGCGCCAGCCACAAGGAGCTTAAACATGTTAGATTTGGATAGTATTGTCGCAGACGAAGCCGCCGAGAACGATCTTGAAGAAGTGGTGATGGGGCTTATCATCAACTCCGGACAGGCCCGCAGCCTGGCCTATGCCGCACTGAAGCAGGCCAAGCAGGGGGATTTCGCCGCCGCGAAAACCATGATGGAGCAGTCCCGCACGGCGCTGAATGAAGCGCACCTGGTGCAGACAAAGCTGATTGAAAGCGATCAGGGCGAAGGGAAGATGAAGGTCAGCCTGGTGCTGGTCCACGCGCAGGATCACCTGATGACCTCGATGCTGGCGCGTGAGCTGGTGGCGGAGCTCATTGAGCTTCACGAGAAGATGCAGTAAGTCAGACTGAGTAGCAGGAGGTCAGCACGATGGAAATTAAAACCGCACTTGAACAGCAATTGTTTAATGGCAAAAATTTTCATGTGGTTATCTACAACAAAACGGAGAGCGCCAGTGGTCTGCACCAGCATGACTACTACGAGTTCACGATTGTTCTGACCGGTCGCTACTACCAGGAGATCAACGGTAAGCGCGTCCTGCTTGAGCGAGGGGATTTTGTCTTCCTGCCGATGGGGTCTTATCACCAGAGCTTTTACGAATTTGGTGCCACCCGCATTCTGAACGTGGGCGTCAGCAGACGTTTCTTCGAGAAGCACTATCTGCCGCTGGTGCCGTTCTGCTTCGTTGCCTCCCAGGTCTATCGGGTCAAAAACGAGTTCATGACCTGGATTGAGACGGTTATCGCTTCGCTTAACTTCCGCGACAATGAATTTGATGAGTTTATTGAAACGGTGACCTTCTACGTGATGAACCGGCTGCGCCATCATCGTGAAGAGCAGCAGGTGACGGATGATATTCCGCAATGGCTGCGTGGCACCGTTGAGCTGATGCACGATAAAGGCCAGTTCAGCGAAAATGCGCTGGAAAATATGGTGTCGCTGTCGGGCAAATCCCAGGAATATCTGACCCGTGCAACGCAGCGCTATTATCGTAAAACGCCCGTGCAAATTATTAATGAAATCCGCATTAACTTTGCCAAAAAACAGCTGGAAATTACCAACTATTCTGTCACCGATATTGCGTACGAGTCAGGATACAGCAGTCCCAGTCTGTTTATTAAGACCTTTAAAAAATTGACGTCATTCACACCGAACAGTTACCGGAAGAATTTAACGGTAATGAATTAACTTTCGGCGGATTATCCGCCACAAATATTGCTTTAATGGCTTGCCCAAATAGCGGGAAGAGTACGCTATACCTTGCAGGCGATTAACCTGATACGCTAAGGGAGATATTATGCAGAAGAAATTAAAAGTCGTAACCATTGGTGGCGGCAGCAGCTATACCCCGGAATTACTTGAAGGTTTCCTGAAACGTTATCATGAATTACCGGTCAGCGAATTATGGCTGGTGGACGTTGAGGAAGGTCAGGAGAAGCTGAATATTATTTTCGACCTGTGCAAGCGCATGGTGGAAAAAGCGGGCGTGCCTTTGACCGTGCATAAAACCCTGGACCGTCGTCTGGCGCTGAAAGATGCGGATTTCGTCACCACCCAGCTGCGCGTTGGCCAGCTGAAGGCGCGCGAGCTGGACGAGCGTATTCCGCTGAGCCACGGCTATCTGGGGCAGGAGACCAACGGCGCAGGTGGCCTGTTTAAAGGTCTTCGTACCATCCCGGTCATTTTCGACATCGTCAAAGACGTGCAGGAGATCTGCCCGAACGCGTGGGTGATTAACTTCACCAACCCGGCCGGGATGGTCACTGAAGCGGTCTATCGTCATACCGGCTTCAAACGTTTTATCGGCGTCTGCAACATTCCGATCGGCATGAAGATGTTTATCCGCGACGTGCTGGCGCTGACCGACAGCGACGATCTCTCCATCGATCTGTTCGGCCTGAATCACATGGTGTTTATTAAAGATGTCATCGTGAACGGAAAATCGCGCTTTGCCGAGCTCCTCGACGGCGTGGCTTCCGGTCGCCTGACGGCGGCATCCGTGAAAAACATCTTTGACCTGCCGTTCAGCGAAGGGCTGATCCGCTCGCTGAACCTGCTGCCGTGCTCGTACCTGCTTTACTACTTCAAGCAGAAAGAGATGCTGGCCATCGAAATGGGCGAGTACTATAAGGGCGGCGCGCGCGCGCAGATCGTTCAGAAGGTCGAGAAGCAGCTGTTCGATTTGTATAAAGACCCGAACCTGAACGTCAAACCGAAAGAACTGGAGCAGCGCGGCGGGGCCTACTACTCCGATGCGGCGTGTGAAGTGATCAACGCCATCTACAACGACAAGCAGGCGGAACACTATGTCAACGTGCCGCACCACGGCCATATCGACAATATCCCGGCGGACTGGGCCGTCGAGATGACCTGCATCCTGGGGCGCGAGGGCGCTAAACCGCATCCTCGCATCACCCACTTCGATGACAAGGTCATGGGCCTGATCCACACCATTAAGGGCTTTGAAGTGGCGGCAAGCAACGCGGCGCTGAGCGGCGAGCTCAATGACGTGCTGCTGGCGCTGAACCTCAGCCCGCTGGTGCATTCAGACCGCGATGCGGAACAGCTGGCCAGCGAGATGATCCTGGCGCATGAAAAATGGTTGCCGAATTTTGCCGCCACGATCGAGAAGCTGAAGTTCAAACACCACTAAGAGGACGCACAATGGAAAACCTGCTGATCGTTAATGCTGATGATTTTGGTCTCTCGAAAGGCCAGAACTACGGCATTATTGAAGCCTGTCGCCGGGGGGTTGTGACCTCTACCACGGCACTGGTGAATGGTGAGGCGGTTGAACACGCGGCGCAGCTGAGCCGCGAGGTGCCGGCGCTGGGCGTCGGCATGCATTTTGTGCTGACGCTCGGGATGCCGCTTTCGCCAATGCCGGGCCTGACGCGCGACGGCCAGCTTGGAAAGTGGATTTGGGAACTGGCGGAGCAGGATGCTCTGCCGCTCGAAGAGATTGCCCGCGAGCTGGACTGTCAGTTCAACCGCTTCGTTGATGTGTTTGGTCAGGCGCCGACGCATATCGACAGCCATCACCACGTGCATATGATCCCGGCGATTTTCCCGATTGTTGCCGGGTTTGCCCAGCGCAAAGGCGTGGCGATGCGCGTGGATAGGGAGGCGCGCGGCGTGCCCGACTGCGACGTGACAACCACTGAGGGGTTCAGCAGCGCATTTTACGGCGACGAGATCGACGAAGCACTGTTCCTGAAGGTGCTGGACGATTCCGCCGCGCGGGGGGAAAAGTCGGTAGAAGTGATGGCGCATCCGGCTTTTGTCGATAACACCGTGCGGAAAAGCGCCTACTGCTGGCCGCGCCTGGCGGAGCTGGACGTGCTGACGTCGGCGTCGCTGAAGTATGCGATTGCCGAGCGCGGGTATCGGTTGGGGACGTTTGGGGATCTTTGAGAAATTCCCCCTCACCCTAACCCTCTCCCCAAAGGGGCGAGGGGACTGTGCGGTGCGATCTGTAATGCCAGCACAGGTCTGCATTTCTCCCTCTCCCTTTCAGGGAGAGGGCCGGGGTGAGGGTATTTTTTACGCCGGGATCTGATCAATCTTGCTGCTGCGCGACCAGACGCGGTGCGCGGCGAGCAAATCAAACAGCTTCGTCATGAACGCATCGTCAACGTTATCTCCCTCGACAATCCCGTCCTCACCCTGATCGGCCACCTTCAGCTGCGCTTTGAACTGTCGCGCGTCGCCGGACAGCGCGATCGGTTTCAGGTGCTTATAGGCTTCCAGCAGATAATAGACGGCGTCCCCGTTGGTCAGCAGGCTGGCAATATCCCCGCACGGCACGATCACCGCATCGACGGTCAGCGATGGCGCACCGGCAAAGGTTGCGGCCACCGGCAGCACAGAGCCATCGTCAGCCGTCACTTCACCCATGCGGGAATAGAGCAGTTTGGCATGCACGCCCTGAGTCTTCAGCGCCTGCATAATCCCCAGCACGTCGCTGGCGCGGGTTTTGTCGTTCAGTAGAATGGCGACCACGCGGCCTTTAATCGAGCCGCCCGGCACGGCATACAGGCTCAGCGACGGATCTTTCTTCACGCCGTTAACCTCTTTCGGCGGAGCAAGGTTACGCTGCTCGTCGGTCAGTGTAATGCCCAGGTTATCCGCGACGCTCTGGGCAAGCTGAATATCAATATGTGCCAGTTGATCGACCACCCGCTCGCGGATGTAGGTACGCACCACTTTACTCAGCTCAAAGCTGAAGCCACCGATGATGTGCTGTTGCTCAATCGGCGTCTGGCTGTTCCAGAACAGGCGAGGGTGGGCGTAATACTCACCGAACGAGGGGCTGCGCTCGCGAATTTTATTGCCATCGATACGCTCCTGATACGATTCGAATCCACCGCGTTTCGGTCCGGGAGGCGTTTCACGCGGCCAGTTATCGTTAATCGAGTTCGGCTCATAGTTCGCCGGGTTGGTATCAATATCCTGACGGTGCATCCCGTCGCGCTGGAAGTTGTGATACGGGCAGGTTGGGCGGTTAATCGGGATTTCGTGGAAGTTCGGCCCGCCCAGACGGCTGATCTGCGTATCGGTATAGGAGAACAGACGTCCCTGCAGGAGCGGATCGTTGGTGAAGTCCAGCCCCGGCACGATATGCCCCGGGTGGAACGCGGCCTGCTCGTTTTCGGCAAAGAAATTATCCGGGTTGCGGTTGAGCACCATTTTACCCACCAGCTGCACCGGCACCAGCTCTTCCGGGATCAGCTTCGTCGGGTCCAGAAGGTCGAAATCGAACTTAAATTCGTCCTCTTCCGGTATGAGCTGCAGGCCAAGTTCGTATTCCGGGAAGTCGCCCGCTTCAATGGATTCCCACAGCTCGCGGCGATGGAAGTCCGGATCGCGCCCGGTCAGCTTCTGCGCCTCGTCCCACACCAGCGAGGCTTTACCCGCGACAGGCTTCCAGTGGAAGCGGACAAACGTGGCTTTCCCCTCGGCATTGATCAGACGGAAGGTATGGATACCAAACCCTTCCATGGTACGGTAGCTGCGCGGAATGCCGCGGTCTGACATCGCCCACATCACGTTGTGTAAGGTTTCAGGCTGCAGGGAAACATAGTCCCAGAAGGTGTCGTGCGCACTTTGTCCCTGCGGTATGGCCCAGTGGGGCTCCGGTTTTACCGCATGGACAAAGTCAGGAAATTTATGCGCGTCCTGAATGAAAAACACCGGCGTGTTATTGCCGACCAGATCGAAAATACCCTCTTCGGTATAAAACTTGGTGGCAAAGCCGCGGATATCCCGGACGGTATCTGCCGACCCCGCGCCGCCCTGCACGGTGGAGAAACGCACAAACACCGGGGTAATTTTATCCGGGTCGGAGAGGAAATCCGCTTTGGTGATCGCTTTCAGGCTCTTGTAGGGCTGGAAGTAGCCGTGCGCAGCGGAACCGCGTGCGTGGACGATGCGTTCCGGTATCCGCTCGTGGTCAAAATGGGTGATTTTTTCCCGCAGGATAAAGTCTTCCAGCAGGGTTGGCCCGCGCGCGCCTGCGCGAAGGGAGTTCTGATCGTCAGCAATACGCACGCCCTGATTGGTGGTGAGCGCAAAACCCTCGCCGCCTTTACGGTGTGGCTCAAGAGATTTCAGCTTCTCGTTTCCCGTGTCCGGCGATTTCATGCTTCCCGGTGCGGTAGGCTGTTCGCCCGGTGCGGAGGGGCCAGGGGAGGGGCGGTGAGAGCCGTCTGCAGGGGCGAGAGAGTCCATACCCGGTTGAGATTCTTCAGTGCCATGAATCGGTGATTGATGTGTTTTATCTTTGTTCGACATTGCACGCTTCTCCTTTATCCATTGCTAAAAACCCTATTAAGGATAGAACAATGTCGCGACATGGTTCGCGAACTAAGAGTTTTCACATGCCATGATTAGCGAAAGGAGCCATCTCACCCACTCGGAGCGCGACGGAAGGCAGCAGGATCGGCTATCATAGAATTTTCCTGCTTCAAGAATTTTGCTTTAGTGAATCCGTCGCTTATGAAACCTCTTCGTCAACAAAACCGCCAGGTTATTAGCTATGTGCCCCGCGTTGAGCCCGCGCCGCCTGACCATGCCCTGAAAGTGGAGGGCTTTCGTGATGTCTGGCTGCTGCGGGGGAAATACGTGGCCTTTGTGCTGATCGGCGAACATTTCCGTCGCTCTCCCACGTTTACGGTGCCGGAGTCCGCACAGCGGTGGGCGATGCAGATCCGCCAGGATGAAGAGGTTGAAGAATAACAGCCATAAAAAAACCGCCTGATGGCGGTTTTTTTATTTCTACCGTGATTAACGGTGCGCCAGCTCGGCGTCGTCTTCACTTTCCAGAATCGCTTTGTCGGTCTGCTTCAGCCACTGGCTGGTGAGCGTACCGGCGGTCATGGAGCCGCTCACGTTCAGCGCGGTACGACCCATGTCGATCAGCGGCTCAACGGAGATCAGCAGGGCGACCAGCGTTACGGGCAGACCCAGCGCAGGCAGCACAATCAGCGCGGCGAAGGTTGCGCCACCGCCAACACCCGCAACGCCTGCGGAGCTTACGGTAACAATCCCGACCAGCGTGGCGATCCATACCGGATCCAGCGGGTTGATACCCACCGTCGGCGCGACCATCACGGCCAGCATCGCCGGGTACAGACCCGCACAGCCGTTCTGACCAATGGTGGCACCAAAGGAGGCAGAGAAGCTGGCGATGGATTCAGGCACGCCCAGACGACGGGTTTGCGCTTCAACGTTCAGCGGAATAGACGCGGCGCTGGAACGGCTGGTGAAGGCAAAGGTCAGCACCGGCCAGACCTTACGGAAGTATTTCAGCGGGCTGACGCCGTTCACGCCCAGCAGGATGCCGTGCACCACGAACATAATGCCCAGGCCCAGATAAGAGGCGACAACGAAGCTGCCCAGCTTAATGATGTCCTGCAGGTTAGAGCCGGCAACCACTTTGGTCATCAGCGCCAGCACGCCGTAAGGGGTGAGCTGCATAACCAGACGAACCAGCTTCATCACCCAGCTTTGCAGGGTGTCAATCGCGGTCAGCACACGTTCGCCTTTTGGCGCGTCGTCTTTCAGCAGCTTCAGCGCCGCGACGCCCAGGAACGCGGCGAAAATAACCACGCTGATGATCGAGGTTGGGCTCGCACCGGTCAGGTCAGCAAACGGGTTCTTCGGAATGAAGGAGAGCACCATCTGCGGCACGGTCAGGTCAGCTACTTTACCCACATAGTTGGTCTGAATTGCGGTAAGACGTGCCGTTTCAGCGGTACCCTGAACCAGACCTTCTGCGGTCAGGCCAAACAGGTTGGTGACCAGCACACCCACCAGCGCGGCAATCAGCGTGGTGAACAGCAGCGTACCAATGGTCAGGAAACTGATTTTTCCTAGCTGAGTGGCGTTATGCAGGCGGGCCACGGCGCTCAGAATAGAGGCGAACACCAGCGGCATAACGATCATCTGCAGCAACTGGACATAGCCGTTACCGACAATATTGAACCACTGAATGGAATCTTTCAGAACTGGATTATCGGAGCCATAAATTGCCTGTAATGCCAGACCAAATACGACACCCATGGCCAGACCAACCAGCACCTTTTTCGCCAGGCTCCACTGTTTGTGGCGCGCCTGCGCGAGAAGCAATAGCAATATAACGAACACAACGACGTTCGCGATGAGTGGAAAATTCATCCCCGTTCTCCTGATTTATTATTGGGTCGGTTTTTACCGATCCTGTTGGCGGAAGGTTAGCAGAAGTGTGATGTAGCGCTTATATCCAAATGGAATGGGTTATGACAAATGGGATAATTTTGTCGGTTTACTGTTCAATCTGGTGATGAATAAAGCGATTAAACTGAAATTGCAGCGAATTAATCATCTGGGATGACCAGCGAACTGCACTGTTTTCGGGCAAGGTTTGCGGCATCCAGACGGCGTAAGCAAACAGCGCCATGCACAATACCCGCTCAAGCTGGTTACCTTTCTGCGGTGCGAGGATGGGAAAACGGAAACGCCAGCGGCAGGGCCATAGCAGCGGCACGCCCGCAGGCGTCAGCATATCGGCCAGAATATGGCTTAAATAGCCCAGCACCATCCCCTGGATGGCATCGGCGGGGACTATCCAGCTTTCAGGCACTTTTAAATAGAACAGCGTCAGCAGGCCAAACACGGCCAGCAGGCTGTGCGTAAACCCCCGGTGGCCGAACGCGCGGGCGATGGGTTTCGACACCCATTTCAGACGCTGTCCGAGGAAGGATTTAGGGTGGTCGATGTCGGGCAGCAGACAGGTCAATACGGCGGAAGGGACAATATGCCACCAGTCCCCCTGTGCCAGCACGGGGGTAAGTTCAGCGTTTTTGGCAAATACTGCGCACGCAATAGAAAAAAGCAGGTGGCCTTCCGCCGTCATGATAAAACCCACGAAACTGTCAATTCATACAGTATAGGGTTTTTATACAGTAGGCGGAAGAGGTGACGGTGTAACTGTTTGTCACAAACCGAAGGAGGGCGTTAACCGCCCTGCAGATGATGCGCCGTCAGTTCTGCCAGTGAATTAAGCTTCACGTCGGCAAGCGCAAACCGGGGATCGTGGCGGCCTTCTTCCGCAGGCACCACAATGGAGCGCATCCGCGCGGCTTTAGAGGCCACCATACCGTTAACGGAATCTTCCAGCGCAACGCAGTTGAGGGGATCCAGGCCGAGCTTAGCGGCACAGTCCAGATAGACCTGCGGGTGCGGCTTGCTGTAAGGCAATTTTTCAGCGGACGCCAGCGCGTCAAAACTGTCGCGCAGTTCAAACATCGTGAGCACTTTTTCCAGCATATGCAGCGGTGAAGCGGAAGCCAGGCCAACCTTCAGCCCCTGGGCTTTACACAGCGCGACAGCCTCACGTACGCCGGGCAGCAGCGGCCGGCTCTCTTCCACCAGAGAAATGGCGCGGCTGATAATGCGTGCGGTCACCTCATTGCGATCGGGACCCACCCACGGCTGTTGGGCAAACCACAGGTCAACCACCATATCGATGCGCAGGCCCAGCGTATCGGGTAGTTCATTACGGCGGCTGATATCGACGCCCAGACTGGCCATCACATCCAGTTCGGCGCGATCCCACAGCGGTTCGGAATCGATCAGTAATCCATCCATGTCAAAAATTGCGGCAAGAATTTGGCGCGGTGTCGACATCACAACGTCTCCTTATCCAGGGTGTTCGACAGACGATACGTGCTAAGCACAATCTGCAATTTAGCATATTGCTTTTAAAGAGCGGGCGAAATTGATGACCAGCAGGTAGACTTAGGCACAAATAACGCGTCTTTATGAAGAGGAACTGATGACGTATCAACAAGCTGGACGCATTGCGGTCTTAAAACGTATTGCTGGCTGGGTGATTTTTATTCCTGCCGTCATTTCTACGCTGATTTCTGTACTCAAATTTATGTACGATCACAGCGAAAAACAGCCGGGTATCAATGCGGTAATGCTTGATTTCGCTCATGTCATGATTGAGATGATGCGTTTTAATACGCCATTTTTGAATGTCTTCTGGTTTAACTCACCCACCCCGGATTTTCATCAACAGCTGAATATCGGCTTCTGGGTGATATACGCCCTGATCTTTGTTGCGCTGGCACTGCAGGCCTCTGGCGCGAGAATGAGCCGCCAGACGCGCTTTTTACGCGAAGGCGTTGAGGATCAGTTGATTCTGGAGCAGGCCAAAGGCCCGGAAGGCATGAGTCGGGAGCAGATCGAATCCCGTATTGTTGTGCCGCGTCACACCATTTTCCTGCAAATTTTCCCGCTCTATATCCTTCCCGTGATTATCATTGTGGCAGGATACTTCTTCTTCTCACTGCTCGGTTTTCTGTAAGCGATAAGGGTGGCGGCAAGGCCACCCGTTCGCGTCTCAGGCGGCAAGCATGCGCTCAAGCGCCCGCTGGGCGTTAACCAGGTGTTCTCCGCCAAAAAGAATGGCGCGGTTCATCAGCGTATAAAGCTGATACACCGGCTGGCGGTCGAGGAAGCCGGGCGGCAGGGGAGAAACAGACTGGTATCCGTCGTATATTTGCGGCGGCTGCTCCGGATGAAGCGGCAGCATGGCAAGATCGCACTCTCTGTCACCCCAGTAGCAGGCCGGGTCGAAGATGTAGGGGCCGTTGGGACCCAGCGCGCAGTTATCGGACCACAAATCGCCGTGAAGCAGAGACGCCTGGGGTTGGTGGGAGGCCAGACGCTGTTGAACGTGCTCGACGATGGCATCAATATTGCCAAATTCCAGCCCTTTCTCGGCGGCCAGCTCAAGCTGCCAGCCAATGCGCTGCTCGGCAAAAAATGTCGACCAGCGACGCTGCCAGGCGTTGGGCTGTGGCGTGGTAGAGAGATCGTTGTCAAAATCGAGACCAAACTGCGGCTGGTCGCTCCATTGATGGAGGCGCGCTAACTGTTGGCCGAGGATAAACGCATTATGGGCATCCAGCGGTCGGGCGGGGAGATATTCCATGACCAGAAAACTGTAATCGCGGTCGCTACCGACGGCCAGCACCTGCGGGACCGTCACCGTTTTACTGCGCGACAACAGCTCCAGTTGGTCGGCTTCGGCGGTAAAGATCGGAAGCAGTTCTCGCTCATCGCACTTAACGAAAAGATCGCGTCCTGCGTAGCGTAAATGCCACGCGGCGTGGATCTCACCGCCTGGCAGTTCGTTACGCAGTTCAATTTCACCTTCACCCAGCTGCTCACGTAAAAGATGACTGATAGCCTGCCACATGTTGTCTCTCCCATGTTGTCTGCCAGATCATAAAGTTAGCGCATAATGGCGGTAAAAAAATACGAACTAACGCACACCTGAGCGGTTTAAATTAATGCAGCGCACTTATTGTTCTTTTTTCCGCCAGCTTTCCCAGGTATCCACGTCAATTTCGGCAGGCTTGTCGGTCACGCTCTCTACCAGACTGGCGGCCAGCGCATGAACCTCTTCCTGGCTCAGGGCGCCGATGAGACCAAATGCCAGGGTGCCTAAATCATGAATATTGCCCTCGTCATCCGTGAGCGTGAGGAGAAAATTAGCCCGGGTGAAGGCGTTGTTGAGCTCATTCAGCTCGGTCAGCGATGCTTCATGAAGGTTGATGGTCACGACGTAACGTGTGATGTCACCACTGCTCATAATTCACCTCATTGTTATCATGGAAGTTTTCTTAGCATAGTCGATAGTTTGCGTTTGGCGACTCAGAGCGGACATTCCCCTCCGTAAAGACGAAGGGGAAAGGCGTTAATTTCGGGACAGGTAATCGACGATTTTTTGCGTATCGGCAAGTGAGCAGAGACGCGTGCCCTGATTGATAGTTGCGGCGCTACCCGCCGCCACGCCGTAGCGCGTCATTTCCAGCAGAGACGCGCCCTGCGCCAGTTTTAGCGTCATCGCGCCCACCATGCTATCGCCCGCACCAACCGTGCTCTGGCTCTTCATCGGCGGTGGGACAACCTGAAAGGACGACGTTTCATCGACGGCCAGCGCCCCCTGAGGACCAAGGGAAACGACTACGCGTCGCGCTTTGCCGCTGCGTACCAGCTCCTGCGCGGCGGTGCGAACATCATCAGGCTGCGTCAGTTCGCGGTTGACCAGCGCGCTTAACTCTTTCTGGTTGGGTTTGACCAGCTCAAGATTGCCCGGCACCAGGGCCGCCTGCAGGGCCTCGCCGCTGCTGTCGACAATGCAGCGGATGCCGCGTTTCTGTACCGCCTGAATCAGCGCCGTTAATTTTTCCGTGCTGACGCCGGGCGGCAGGCTGCCGCTTACCACCAGCAGCGCGCCGCTCTCTATCGTCAGCACTTTCTCTTCAAGCTGACGAAACTCGTCATCGCTAAGTTTCGCACCCGGCATGACAAAACGGTACTGCTCGCCGCTGGACTCCACGTGGACATGCAGGTTTTGCCGCGTCCAGTCTTTGGCCTCGACGGTCTCTACGGCTACCTGTTCATCTGCCAGCAGAGAGACCAGGTGTTCACCGGTGGCACCGCCTGCGGGGAAAATTGCCGTGGCTTTGCCGCCGAGGTGGGTAATAGCGCGCGCCACGTTGATCCCGCCGCCGCCGGGCTCAAATACCGGGGCGCTACAGCGCAATTTACCTTCCGGGTAAATCTGCGGCGTCAGGGTGGCGGAATCCAGGGAAGGGGAGAGCGTCAGGGTATAGATAGAAACCATCATTACCTCCTTTTAGTATGGGTTCTTATTAGCCTGGCACCATTTGACAGGAAGGCAATGTAAATAACAGTATGATTTTAAATATGAATACTGACAAAAAGTGAGACGGGGGATATATAAAATAAAACGCTTTTTGAGATCGTTCTTATTCAAAAAATGAAATAAGAAAACATTGCTATGTTATTTGCGGCTTTTTATAATTTGTTACCTTTCTCTGGACGCCTTGTCATTGATCCTCAAGAAAGATTCCGGGACCGTGTGGTCTCTTTTTTTGTTGTACGGACTCCTTAATAAAATGAAGCTTTTAAAGACAGTGCCCGCTGCACTGATGCTGGCGGGTGGCGTGTTTGCGGCTATGAACGCGACCGCTGATGATACCGTTTTTACTGTCATGGACGATCCTTCCACCGCGAAAAAACCGTTTGAAGGTAACCTGAACGCCGGGTACCTGGCACAATCCGGTAACACGAAAAGCTCTTCTCTGACGGCGGACAGTACGCTTACCTGGTACGGCAACACCACCGCCTGGTCCCTGTGGGGTAATGCCAGCAACACTTCCGCTAATGACGAACGTTCTTCCGAGAAATATGCGGTAGGCGGACGTAGCCGTTACAACATGACCGACTATGACTACCTGTTTGGACAGGCAAGCTGGTTGACCGACCGTTACAACGGTTATCGCCAGCGCGATGTGTTCACCGCCGGTTATGGTCGCCAGTTCCTGAACGGTCCGGTACACAGCCTCCGTTTTGAATTCGGTCCGGGTGTGCGTTATGACGAGTACACCAATGGCGATACCAAAACCCAACCGCTCGGTTACGCTTCCGGTACCTATGCCTGGCAGATGACTGACAACACCAAATTTACCCAGGGTGTTTCCGTATTTGGTGCCGACGATACGACGCTGAACTCTGAGACGGCGCTGAACGTGGCTATCAACGAACACTTTGGTCTGAAAGTGGCCTACAACGTGACCTGGAACTCTTCACCACCAGAAACTGCGCCGGATCATACCGACCGCAGAACCACGGTTTCACTGGGTTACAGAATGTAATAAAAGCGGGCCGATGTTGCTGTCGGCCCGTTTATTGTCAGTGGCTATTTGACGTCCCTTCTGATGACCTGTCTTCGCACCTAGCCCCAAATCATTGCCGCCCAACGGAGTAGCAGCATTGCGCCGCAGATGGCAATCAGCACCAGCACCATTTTCCAGTGTTTTACGGCAAATCGTTTTGTTGGCATAACCTAATCCTTGTTCGTTGATACCCACAGTCTACCAAACAGGGCCGAAATATGCCCCTTCTCGGGATCGATTGGGTTATGCCAGCATAGGGTTCGGCTCAGAACCAGTGGAATCGTTCGGCGAGAATCAACAATAAACCTGTGGCGGAAAGGACATTCAATATCACAACCGTTCTGCTGGATACGTTCATGGTATGCACCTTTGGGTTTAAGGACCTGTTCAAGAGTAGCTCAGCATCTTCGAAATGCGAGCGCAGGGGAGAAGCAACCCGCAAATTCGTACGAAAGTGCCAGCCCATCAATCTGGCCGCAGAGGGTGCAATCTCCTTTGCGTTAGTGTTAACATTACGTCGCTTGCCGTAAATCCACATTAATCTGAATTCGGCAGGTGAATGATGACGAACCAATTTGACGATTGTTGGTCAGATGGTGTCGTAATCTATTGTCAAATCACGATTATTTTCTTTGTATATGCTCTTATGTGTGGGGCATCACTGCAAATAAGGATATAAAATGCCTGTAATTACTCTTCCTGATGGCAGTCAACGCCATTTCGACCGTGCTGTTAGCCCAATGGATGTTGCCCTGGACATTGGTCCTGGTCTCGCGAAAGCGACTATCGCTGGCCGTGTGAACGGTGAGCTGGTGGATGCCTCCGATCTGATCGAAAACGATGCGACGCTTGCCATCATCACCGCGAAAGACGAAGAAGGTCTGGAGATCATTCGTCACTCCTGCGCGCACCTGTTAGGCCATGCCATCAAACAGCTGTGGCCAAACACCAAAATGGCGATCGGTCCGGTTATCGACAACGGTTTTTACTACGACGTTGACCTCGACCACACCCTGACTCAGGAAGATATCGACGCGCTCGAAAAACGCATGCACGAGCTCGCCGAAACCAACTATGACGTCATCAAGAAGAAAGTCAGCTGGCACGAAGCGCGTGAAACCTTCGTGAAGCGCGGCGAGAGCTACAAGGTCTCTATTCTTGACGAAAACATTTCGCATGATGACAAGCCTGGCTTGTACCATCACGAAGAATATGTCGACATGTGCCGTGGACCGCACGTGCCGAACATGCGCTTCTGTCATCACTTTAAGCTGATGAAGATCGCAGGCGCCTACTGGCGTGGCGACAGCAACAACAAGATGTTGCAGCGTATTTATGGTACCGCGTGGGCCGATAAAAAAGCCCTGAACGCTTACCTGCTTCGTCTGGAAGAGGCGGCGAAGCGTGACCACCGTAAAATCGGCAAGCAGCTTGACCTGTACCACATGCAGGAAGAAGCGCCGGGTATGGTGTTCTGGCATAACGACGGGTGGACTATCTTCCGTGAACTGGAAACTTTTGTACGCTCCAAGCTGAAAGAGTACCAGTATCAGGAAGTGAAAGGCCCGTTCATGATGGACCGTGTGCTGTGGGAAAAAACCGGCCACTGGGACAACTACAAAGATGCGATGTTCACCACCTCGTCTGAGAACCGTGAATACTGCATCAAGCCAATGAACTGCCCGGGCCACGTTCAGATCTTCAACCAGGGTCTGAAATCCTACCGCGACCTGCCGCTGCGAATGGCGGAGTTCGGTAGCTGCCACCGTAACGAGCCATCAGGTGCGCTGCACGGTCTGATGCGTGTTCGTGGCTTTACGCAGGATGATGCGCATATCTTCTGTACTGAAGATCAGGTCCGTGACGAAGTTAACGCCTGTATTCGTATGGTCTACGATATGTACAGCACCTTTGGCTTCGAGAAGATCGTGGTCAAACTCTCAACGCGTCCGGAAAAACGTATCGGTAGCGATGAGACCTGGGATCGCGCAGAAGCGGATCTCGCCGTGGCGCTGGAAGAGAACGGCATTCCGTTCGAATACCAGCTGGGCGAGGGCGCATTCTACGGTCCGAAAATTGAATTTACCCTGTATGACTGCCTCGATCGCGCATGGCAGTGCGGTACTGTACAGCTGGACTTCTCCCTGCCGCAGCGTTTAAGCGCCTCTTATGTTGGCGAAGACAACGAACGTCAGGTACCGGTAATGATTCACCGTGCCATTCTCGGTTCTCTGGAGCGCTTCATCGGCATCCTGACCGAAGAGTTCGCTGGCTTCTTCCCAACCTGGCTTGCGCCAGTGCAGGTCGTGGTGATGAACATTACCGATTCTCAGGCGGATTACGTTAAAGAATTGACGCAGAAACTACAAAATGCGGGCATTCGCGTAAAAGCAGACTTGAGAAATGAGAAGATTGGCTTTAAAATCCGCGAGCACACTTTACGTCGTGTCCCGTATATGTTGGTCTGTGGTGATAAAGAGGTGGAAGCAGGCAAAGTTGCCGTTCGCACCCGCCGTGGTAAAGACCTGGGCAGCCTGGACGTAAGTGAAGTGATTGAGAAGCTGCAACAAGAGATTCGCAGCCGCAGTCTTCAACAACTGGAGGAATAAGGTATTAAAGGCGGAAAACGAGTTCAAACGGCACGTCCGAATCGTATCAATGGCGAGATTCGCGCCCAGGAAGTTCGCTTAACAGGTCTGGAAGGCGAGCAGCTGGGGATTGTGAGTCTGAGAGAAGCAATCGAAAAGGCTGAAGAAGCTGGAGTAGATTTAGTTGAAATCAGCCCTAACGCCGAACCGCCAGTTTGTCGTATCATGGACTACGGCAAGTTCCTTTATGAAAAGAGTAAGTCTTCTAAGGAACAGAAGAAGAAGCAAAAAGTTATCCAGGTTAAGGAAATCAAATTCCGTCCTGGTACCGACGATGGCGATTATCAGGTAAAACTCCGCAGCCTGATTCGCTTTCTGGAAGATGGCGATAAGGCCAAGATCACACTGCGTTTCCGCGGTCGTGAGATGGCCCACCAACAGATTGGTATGGAAGTGCTTAACCGCGTCCGTGACGATCTGAGTGAACTGGCAGTAGTCGAATCCTTCCCTACGAAGATCGAAGGCCGCCAGATGATCATGGTGCTCGCTCCTAAGAAGAAACAGTAAGGCCTTCAAGCAGCAAAATCTGTGGAGCCTTCGGGTTTCATAGGTTTTGTTCGCCTATGTTTCGTTTATTTAACAATGCGAAGTGGAAGTTATTAAGATGCCAAAAATTAAGACCGTACGCGGTGCTGCTAAGCGCTTCAAAAAAACCGGTGGTGGTGGATTTAAGCGTAAGCACGCAAACCTGCGTCATATTCTGACCAAAAAATCTACTAAGCGTAAACGTCACCTGCGTCCAAAAGGCCTCGTTTCTAAAGGCGATCTGGGTCTGGTTATCGCGTGCCTGCCGTACGCATAAGCCGTTAACGTTTAATTTTTTTACTAAGAATATAGATACAGGAGAGCACATATGGCTCGCGTAAAACGTGGTGTAATTGCACGTGCACGTCACAAGAAAATTTTGAAACAAGCTAAAGGCTACTACGGTGCGCGTTCACGCGTTTACCGCGTTGCCTTCCAGGCTGTTATCAAAGCAGGTCAGTACGCTTACCGTGACCGTCGTCAGCGTAAGCGTCAGTTCCGTCAACTGTGGATTGCGCGTATCAACGCAGCAGCACGTCAGAACGGTATTTCTTACAGCAAATTCATCAACGGCCTGAAAAAAGCCTCTGTTGAAATCGACCGTAAGATCCTGGCTGACATCGCAGTATTCGACAAAGTAGCGTTCACCGCTCTGGTCGAAAAAGCGAAAGCAGCACTGGCATAAGCCAGTTGAAAGAGGGGGCTTTGCTCCCTCTTTTCATTTAACACCATCAGAAGATTGACATTTATCCGTCCAGGCTTTTCAATAAGGTCTTAACGGTTTTTACCCAACAAGGTAACGCAAGCATGAATGCTGCTATTTTCCGCTTCTTCTTTTACTTTAGCACCTGACTTCAGGAGGCTAGCGCGTGAAAGATGAAACGAAAAACAGCGCCAGATAAGCCTCCCGATGGAGGCTTTTTTTGTGCCTGAATTTGAGAGAATAACTCCACCAAATCGGTGTCTGCACCGACATAATGAGGAAAATCATGTCACATCTCGCAGAGCTGGTTGCCAGTGCAACAGCCGCCATTAATCAGGCCTCAGATGTTGCCGCGTTAGACAATGTCCGCGTCGAATATCTTGGGAAGAAAGGGCATCTGACCCTTCAAATGACAACCCTGCGTGAGCTGCCGCCAGAAGAACGCCCGGCTGCGGGTGCGGTAATTAACGAAGCCAAAGAGCAGGTACAGCAGGCGCTGAACGCGCGCAAAGCCGAGCTGGAAAGCGCGGTGCTGAATGCGCGTCTGGCCGCAGAGACGATTGACGTTTCTTTGCCGGGTCGCCGTATTGAAAACGGCGGTCTGCACCCGGTTACCCGCACCATCGATCGCATTGAAAGTTTCTTCGGTGAGCTCGGCTTTACCGTGGCGACTGGCCCGGAAATCGAAGATGATTACCATAACTTCGACGCCCTGAACATTCCAGGCCATCATCCGGCACGCGCTGACCACGACACTTTCTGGTTCGACGCTACGCGTCTGCTGCGTACCCAGACCTCCGGCGTTCAGATCCGTACCATGAAGGATCAGGAGCCGCCAATCCGCATTATCGCGCCGGGCCGCGTCTATCGTAACGACTACGATCAGACTCACACCCCAATGTTCCACCAGATGGAAGGTCTGATCGTTGATAAAAACATCAGCTTTACCAACCTGAAGGGCACGCTGCACGATTTCCTGAACAACTTCTTTGAGGAAGATCTGCAGGTTCGTTTCCGTCCGTCCTACTTCCCGTTCACCGAACCGTCTGCAGAAGTTGACGTGATGGGTAAAAACGGCAAATGGCTGGAAGTGCTGGGCTGCGGCATGGTGCATCCAAACGTGCTGCGCAACGTGGGTATCGATCCGGAAGTTTACTCCGGCTTTGCCTTCGGCATGGGCATGGAGCGTCTGACTATGCTGCGTTACGGCGTGACCGACTTACGTGCATTCTTCGAAAACGATCTGCGTTTCCTCAAACAGTTTAAATAAGGGCAGGACAGAACAATGAAATTCAGTGAACTGTGGTTACGCGAGTGGGTGAACACCACGCTGGACAGCGACGCGCTTTCTAACCAGATCACCATGGCGGGTCTGGAAGTGGACGGCGTTGAGCCGGTTTCCGGTGCATTCAACGGCGTGGTCGTCGGCGAAGTGGTAGAGTGCGGTCAGCACCCTAACGCTGACAAACTGCGTGTAACAAAAGTGAACGTGGGCGGTGACCGTCTGCTGGATATCGTCTGCGGTGCGCCAAACTGCCGTCAGGGCCTGAAGGTGGCGGTGGCGACCGTCGGTGCGGTGCTGCCGGGCGATTTCAAAATTAAAGCGGCTAAGCTGCGCGGCGAGCCGTCTGAAGGCATGCTGTGCTCCTTCTCCGAGCTGGGTATTTCCGACGACCACAACGGCATCATTGAGCTGCCGCTGGATGCGCCAATTGGCACCGATATCCGTGAGTACCTGAAGCTTGATGACAACACCATCGAAATCAGCGTCACGCCAAACCGTGCCGACTGCTTAGGGATCATCGGCGTGGCGCGCGATGTTGCCGTGCTGAACCAGACCGAACTGAACGCGCCGGACATTGTGCCGGTTGAAGCGACCATCAGTGACGTGCTGCCTATTCAGGTTGACGCTGCGGATGCCTGCCCGCGCTACCTCGGTCGCGTGGTGAAAGGCATTAACGTAAAAGCGCCAACCCCGCTGTGGATGAAAGAGAAGCTGCGCCGCTGCGGTATCCGCTCTATCGACGCCGTGGTTGACGTGACTAACTACGTTCTGCTGGAGCTGGGCCAGCCAATGCACGCGTTCGATAAAGATCGTATCGACGGCGGCATCGTTGTGCGCATGGCGAAAGAGGGTGAAACCCTGGTTCTGCTGGACGGCAGCGAAGCGAAACTGAACGCCGACACCCTGGTGATTGCTGACCACAGCAAAGCGCTGGCAATGGGCGGTATCTTCGGGGGCGAGCATTCAGGCGTGAACGACGAGACGCAAAACGTCCTGCTGGAATGCGCGTTCTTCAGCCCGCTCTCTATCACCGGTCGCGCACGCCGTCACGGCCTGCATACCGATGCCTCTCACCGCTACGAGCGTGGCGTTGACCCGGCGCTGCAGTATAAAGCGATGGAACGTGCGACTCGCCTGCTGATCGATATCTGCGGCGGTGAAGCGGGCCCGGTTATCGACGTCACCCACGAAGCGACCCTGCCGAAGCGTGCCACCATTACCCTGCGCCGCAGCAAGCTGGATCGCCTGATTGGCCACCACGTTGCCGATGCGCAGGTGACCGACATCCTGACGCGTCTGGGCTGCGAAGTGACCGAAGGCCAGGACGAGTGGAAAGCCGTTGCGCCATCATGGCGTTTCGACATGGAAATTGAAGAAGATCTGGTGGAAGAAGTGGCCCGCGTTTACGGCTATAACAACATCCCTGACGAGCCTGTCCAGGCAGGTCTGGTGATGGGCACCCACCGTGAAGCCGACCTGTCCCTGAAGCGTGTGAAAACCATGCTGAATGACAAAGGCTACCAGGAAGTGATCACCTACAGCTTTGTGGATCCAAAGCTGCAGCAGCTGATCCACCCGGGCCAGGAGGCGCTGATCCTGCCAAGCCCAATCTCCAGCGAAATGTCCGCGATGCGTTTGTCTCTGTGGACGGGCCTGCTGGGCACTGTCGTTTATAACCAGAATCGTCAGCAAAACCGCGTGCGAATTTTCGAAAGCGGTTTGCGCTTTGTACCGGATAATCAGGCAAATTTAGGCATCCGTCAGGATCTCATGCTGGCTGGCGCCATCAGCGGCAACCGCTATGAAGAGCACTGGGACCTGGCAAAAGGCACGGTTGATTTCTACGATATGAAGGGCGATCTGGAGGCAATTCTGGATCTGACCGGTAAATTATCTGAAATTGAATTCCGCGCAGAAGCCATCCCGGCACTGCATCCGGGCCAGAGCGCAGCTATCTATTTAGACGGCAAACGCGTTGGTTTTATTGGAGTTGTTCACCCTGAGCTGGAGCGCAAGCTGGACCTGAACGGCCGTACCATCGTGTTCGAGCTGGAATGGAACCCGGTGGCTGACCGCATTATTCCTCAGGCTCAGGACGTCTCCCGCTTCCCGGCAAACCGCCGTGATATCGCGGTTGTGGTCGCGGAAAATGTGCCCGCAGCAGATATTTTGGCCGAATGTAAGAAAGTTGGCGTAAATCAGGTAGTTGGCGTAAACTTATTTGACGTGTACCGCGGCAAGGGCGTAGCAGAAGGTTTCAAGAGCCTCGCTATTAGCCTTATCCTTCAGGATACCAGCCGTACACTCGAAGAAGAGGAGATTGCCGCTACCGTCGCCAAATGTGTAGAGGCATTAAAAGAGCGATTCCAGGCATCATTGAGGGATTGAACCTATGGCGCTTACAAAAGCTGAAATGTCAGAATATCTGTTTGATAAGCTTGGGCTTAGCAAACGGGATGCCAAAGAGCTGGTAGAGCTGTTTTTCGAAGAGATCCGTCGTGCTCTGGAAAATGGTGAGCAGGTAAAACTCTCCGGTTTTGGCAATTTTGATTTGCGAGACAAAAACCAACGTCCGGGCCGCAACCCGAAGACGGGGGAAGATATTCCCATTACAGCCCGCCGCGTGGTGACCTTCAGACCCGGCCAGAAGTTAAAAAGCCGTGTCGAAAACGCAACGCCCAAAGCAGAGTAATATGAACTAACTAAAAAGGCCGCCCACGCGGCCTTTTTTCTTTGCGCTCTCCGGCAAACCCGCCGTAAAATCAATTACATCTCACGCTACTAAAACCGTACACATGCTTGATTATGCCCATCGCCAGCACCGTTCCGATAAGCGTCGCCTGCTTTTGCTGGTGCTATTGCTCATTGTCGCCGCGGCCGTGAGCCTCTGCGCCGGAGACCGATGGATAGGGCCTGAAAGCTGGTGGGGGCCGGACGGGCAGCTCTTCGTCTGGCAAATTCGCCTGCCGCGCACCGTCGCGGTGGTTCTGGTGGGTGCCGCGCTGGCGCTGTGCGGCACCATTATGCAGGCGTTGTTTGATAACCCGCTGGCGGAGCCCGGGCTGCTTGGCGTGTCGAACGGGGCAGGCGTGGGGCTGATTGCAGCGGTAATGCTGGGCGGGGGAGAACTCTCCGGATGGAGTATTAGCCTGAGCGCTATTCTCGGCGCATTGCTGATCACAGCGATCCTTCTTCGCTTTGCCAGACGGCACTTATCGACCAGCCGTCTGCTGCTTGCCGGCGTGGCGCTGGGGATCATCTGTAGCGCGTTGATGACCTGGGCGGTCTACTTCTCAACATCCTTTGACTTGCGTCAGCTGATGTACTGGATGATGGGCGGCTTTGGGGGCGTTGACTGGCACCAGGGCTGGCTGATGGCGCTGCTGGTACCGGTCATCGTGTGGGCTGCCCTGCAGGCGCAGCCGCTGAATATGCTCGCGCTGGGTGAAACCTCTGCCCGCCAGCTCGGCATGCCGATTGGGTTCTGGCGTAATGTGCTGGTGATCGTCATTGGCTGGCTGGTTGGCGTCAGCGTGGCTCTGGCGGGCGCGATCGGTTTTATCGGGCTGGTTATTCCGCACATGCTGCGTCTGTGTGGCCTCACGGACCATCGGACTCTGCTTCCTGCCTCGGCGGTCGCCGGGGCCGTCACGCTGCTGGTGGCCGATATCATCGCCCGGCTAGCCCTGACGGCCGCAGAGCTGCCGATTGGCGTGGTGACCGCCACGCTGGGCGCGCCGGTCTTTATCTGGCTACTATTAAAAGCTGGACGTTAAATCAACTAGCCGTAAGACAACCTGAGGGAATGCTATGCAGTCAACTATCCTGAATACTGAAGTGACCACCATTGACGGCGAGAAAACCACGCTGGAAGGCTACAAAGGCAACGTGTTGCTTGTCGTCAACGTGGCATCCAAATGTGGCCTGACGCCGCAGTACGAGCAGCTGGAAAACATTCAGAAGGCCTGGGAGAAAGACGGTTTCACCGTTCTGGGCTTCCCGTGCAACCAGTTCCTCGGCCAGGAGCCGGGCAGCGAAGAGGAGATCAAAACCTTCTGCAGCACCACCTATGGCGTGACGTTCCCGATGTTCAGCAAAATCGATGTCAACGGTGAAGACCGCCATCCGCTGTATGCGAAGCTTATTGCTGCCGCGCCGAAGGCCGTTGCGCCGGAAGGAAGCGGTTTTTATGAACGCATGGCCAGCAAAGGCCGCGCGCCGCTTTACCCGGACGATATCCTGTGGAATTTTGAAAAATTCCTGATTGGTCGCGACGGCCAGGTGGTTCAGCGCTTTTCGCCGGATATGACCCCTGAGGATCCGATCGTCATGGAATCTATCAAGCTGGCGCTGGCGAAATAATGTCATTGCTGATGCAGCTCACGGACGTTGCCGAGAAGGGGCGTCTGGAGGCGATATCCGGTGCCGTCAATGCGGGAGAAATTCTGCATCTCGTCGGGCCAAACGGTGCGGGGAAGAGTACGCTGCTGGCACGGATGGCAGGCATGACCGACGGAGAAGGGCAGATAACGCTGCTGGAGCATACGCTCGCCGACTGGTCGCCGGTCTCGCTGGCGCATCGGCGCAGTTACCTCGTGCAGCAGCAGATGCCGCCCTTTGCGATGCCGGTCTGGCACTATCTGATGCTGCATTTGCACGACAAACAACAAACGTCACTGCTGACGGACGTGGCCGCGGCTCTGGGGCTGGAAGATAAACTGTCCCGGCACGCCAGCCAGCTTTCCGGCGGAGAGTGGCAGCGGGTTCGCCTGGCCGCTGTCATCCTTCAGATCCACCCGGCCGGCAATCCTCACGGGCGGATGCTGCTTCTCGATGAGCCCATGAGCGGTCTGGACGTGGCGCAGCAGGCGGCACTGGATACGCTGTTAAGCACCCTGAGCCGAAAAGGCATTGCCGTGGTGATGAGCAGCCATGAC
Source organism: Enterobacter sp. C6 (assembly GCF_008122455.1). Lineage (NCBI taxonomy): Bacteria > Pseudomonadati > Pseudomonadota > Gammaproteobacteria > Enterobacterales > Enterobacteriaceae > Enterobacter > Enterobacter sp. C6. The sequence continues at coordinate 6,145 of NZ_QPFW01000223.1, read as the reverse complement.
CTCAACCACACCCTGCGTCATGCCCACCGGGTATGGCTGCTCTCGAAGGGAAAGATGATCGCCAGCGGTGCACGGGATCAGGTTCTTACGCCACCCCATCTTGCCCGCGCATACAACATGTCGTTCCGCAGGCTGGATATAGAAGGACATAAGATGCTGATTTCTACCGGGCAGGCGTAACCGTTTCTTGCCTGTGAGCACAATTGCACGCTAAATTACGAAAAGAACAATAAAAGCAGAGGATTCGTCTGAAAATGCGATTCTGGTTTCTCCTGATGGCCACACTCTTTCTTGCGGGATGCAGTAGCCATCGTGCGCCGCCGCCTAACCCACGGCTTTCAGATTCGATCACCGTTATTGCCAGCCTTAACGATCAGCTGAGCAACTGGCGCGGCACGCCTTATCGCTACGGCGGCATGAGCCGCGGCGGTGTGGATTGCTCCGGCTTCGTTCTGATGACGTTTCGCGATAAGTTTGATTTACAGCTTCCGCGCGAAACGCGCAAGCAGGCAGAAATCGGCACTGAAATTGATAAAGACGATCTTCTGCCCGGAGACCTGGTTTTCTTCAAAACTGGTTCGGGTGAAAGCGGTCTTCACGTGGGCATATATGATACAGACAATCAGTTCATTCACGCCTCGACCAGTCGCGGGGTGATGCGTTCCTCTCTTGATAATGTTTACTGGCGTAAAAATTTCTGGCAGGCACGACGTATATAGTCTTTGTCGGATACTTCTCTTATGACGGCATGATAAGAATAAATCATGCCGTTTTTTCTCAAATAAGATGCTTAAAGTTAAATTTACCTAAAATTAGCGAATCCTGCATGTGTCTGTTTTATCTAAAACTGGCTATTATTCTGCAACCAGGATAAAATTATTTTAGATTCAGGGATAAATCTGAAAATTAATACGGAACTAATGAAATTAATCTTATTAAAATCAAGACAGTGGAATTGTGTCGGCAATTGCTCCAGGATGTCCTCTCTCATCTTTAATGCGGGGCGAGTGCAATGATTATTACGCTAGATAATGCTTACCAGTCTGAACTGCTGCTTCTGCCTGCCCGTAATAGCGCAGGTGAGCTGAAAGGTTTAGAAATTCTGGTTAACTTTACTGGCGTCGGCAGCAATGTGCGGATCCCCACTGAGCTTGTTATCCCTCGGCTTTCAGCGGCTGAAGAGTTAGCGCTGTTTGACGAAAAACTGCAATTGCTTGATACCTGTAAACTGTTTTTTATTCAGCATCAGTTAATTGCATGGATCAATATTACACCTGCAATAGTTGAATTTTTATTAAGTAATGGAAACGCTGTTTCAATCCTTGAGCGTTATCCGTTTCTTGAGTTTACTGTTAATGAGAATTATCCAGGTTTAAATAACGGAAAGGACGACCTGCAGCTGGCGAGAATGGCAATCCATTTCCCGTTGGTCCTGGCAAACTTTGGTGCAGGCGCCGCCTCGCTCAAAGCGGTCTATGATGGATTATTTAAACGGGTCATCCTTGATAAAGGATTCATTCAGCAGCGTGCCCCGGAGCTCTCTTTTGAGCCTTTTATGCGCGCCATCCTCTGGCAAATCACGCCGCACTGCCAGTCAGTGATTGTCTCGGGCATTGACGACCATGGCCTGTTGCAACGCGTTTTGTCCTTCAATTTTGGTGCAATGCAGGGGGCTCTCTGGCCAGCCGTCTCTGCAGAACACGTCACTACGCTGGTTCAGCAGCGATAACCCTTGCTTTCGCCCGTGTTTAAGTCCGGGTAAACCCTCTACACTAAAAGCAGGAGGACTTATGACCCTGTCTTTTACTGCTCACTGGCATGACGAGTTGCCTGGCTTTTATACCGCACTCAAACCTACACCGTTACACAATTCACGCCTTATCTGGCATAACGATTTGCTGGCTGAAGAACTGGCTATTCCGCCTGACCTGTTTCAGCGTTCAGAGGGCGCTGGCGTCTGGGGCGGTGAAACGCTTCTTGCCGGTATGCAGCCTCTGGCTCAGGTCTATAGCGGACATCAGTTTGGCGTCTGGGCGGGACAGCTGGGCGACGGCAGGGGGATCCTGCTCGGCGAACAACAGCTTCCCAACGGGGAGACGGTTGACTGGCACCTGAAAGGCGCGGGCCTGACTCCCTATTCGCGGATGGGCGACGGGCGCGCGGTACTGCGTTCAACGATTCGCGAGTGCCTGGGCTCCGAGGCGATGCATGCCCTGGGTATCCCCACCACCCGCGCGCTGTCGATCGTTACTAGCGATACCCCAGTTGTGCGTGAAACCGTGGAAAAGGGCGCAATGCTGATGCGTATCGCGCAAAGCCATTTGCGCTTCGGTCATTTTGAGCATTTTTACTATCGTCGCGAGCCGGAAAAGGTGCGCCAGCTGGCTGACTTTGCCATTCGTCACCACTGGGCACATTTGCAGGACGAGGCGGATAAATACGTTCTCTGGTTCAGGGACGTGGTGGCTCGAACCGCAGCCCTGATTGCCCGCTGGCAAACGGTAGGCTTTGCCCATGGTGTGATGAATACGGACAACATGTCGCTTCTCGGGTTGACCTTTGACTACGGTCCTTTTGGCTTCCTGGATGATTATCAGCCTGGGTACATCTGCAACCACTCCGACTATCAGGGGCGCTACAGTTTTGACAATCAGCCCGCGGTGGGCCTGTGGAACCTGCAGCGGCTTGCACAAACCCTGTCGCCGTTTATCGACGTTGATGCCCTGAATGATGCCCTCGACAGCTATCAGGAGATCTTGCTGCGGGAATATGGCACGCTGATGCGCAACAAGCTGGGGCTGGTGACGCAGGAGAAGGGGGATAATGACATCCTCAATGGCCTGTTTGCCCTGATGGCGCGCGAGGGCAGCGATTACACGCGCACCTTCCGGATGCTGGGGCAGACGGAGCAGTACAGCGCCGCCTCGCCGCTGCGCGATGAGTTTATTGACAGACAGGCGTTTGACGACTGGTTTGCATCCTACCGCACGCGGCTGCAGCAGGAGCAGGTGGATGACGCCGCCCGCCAGACGCAGATGAACGCGACGAACCCCGCGATGGTGTTGCGCAACTGGCTGGCGCAGCGGGCGATTGAGCAGGCAGAGCAGGGCGAGTATGACGAGCTACACCGTTTGCACGTGGCGTTGCGCACGCCGTTTGCCGATCGGGACGACGACTACGTCAGCCGCCCGCCCGACTGGGGCAAGCGGCTGGAGGTCAGCTGCTCAAGCTAGCGATTTTTGCCGGGCGGCGGCGACGCCTAACCCGGCCTGAACATCACTGCGCGACCCAGCCGCCATCCATATTCCACGCGGCGCCGCGAACGTTCACGGCGACGTCGCTACACAAAAACAGCGCCAGTTCGCCCAGCTGCTCCGGGGTGACAAACTCGCCCGAAGGCTGTTTTTCTGCAAGGAGCAGATCGCGAGCCTGCTCCGGCGGTACGCCCTCAGCGATACGTTTGTCGATCTGCTGCTGCACCAGAGGCGTCAGCACCCAGCCGGGACAGATCGTATTGGCGGTAATGCCGGTGCGCGCGGTTTCCAGCGCCAGCGATTTTGTAAAGCCCACTACGCCATGCTTGGCGGCCACGTAGGCCGACTTCTCTTTTGACGCGACCAGCCCGTGAACGGAGGCGATATTAATGATGCGCCCCCAGTTTTTCTCGCGCATGGCGGGCAGCGCCAGCCGGCTGGTATGAAACACCGAGGAGAGATTAATAGCGATAATGTCGTTCCATTTCTCCACCGGAAACGCGTCAACCGGGGCGACATACTGTATCCCGGCATTGTTGACAAGAATGTCCACGCCGCCAAACTGCGATTCGGCGTAGCGCATCATGGCTTCAATTTGCAACACGTCACGCAGGTCTGCATCGTGATAGCCCGGCTTTTTGCCCAGTTGCGCAATCTCTTCTCGTGCTGATTCGCTGTCGCCGAAACCGTTGAGGATCAGCTGCGCCCCGGCCTTCGCCAGCACGCGGGCGATCCCCAGACCAATGCCGCTGGTCGAGCCGGTCACCAGTGCGGTCTTACCGTTCAGATTCATCTTTCTCTCCTTACACAATGCCGGTCAGATAGAACACGGCAATGACAAAAAGCACTGCCAGACTTTTAATGATGGTGATAGCGAAAATGCCGCCGTAGGCCTGGCGATGGCTCAGGCCGGTAATCGCCAGCAAAGTAATCACCGCGCCGTTATGGGGCAGCGTATCCATACCGCCGCTCGCCATTGAGGCCACGCGGTGCAGCACCTCAAGCGGGATATTGGCGGCGTGGGCGGCGGCGACAAACGAGTCGGCCATGGCGGCGAGGGCAATACTCATCCCGCCGGACGCCGAGCCGGTGATCCCCGCAAGCACCGTCACGCTGATGGCTTCATTCAGCAGCGGATTCGGAATGGCCGCCAGCGCGTGAGATAACACCAGAAAACCGGGCAGGGCGGCGATAACCGCGCCGAAACCGTATTCCGAGGCGGTATTCATCGCCGCCAGAATGGCACCGCTCACCGCGGTCCGGCTGCCTTCAGCCAGACGCCCCCGGATATTGCGAAAGCCAAAAATCAGCACCAGCACGATACCTGAGATCAGTGCCGCTTCCACGGCCCAGATGGCGGTGATCTTGCTCACCTCGGTCACAATCGGTTTCGCCAGACCTGGCAGCGTAAGCTCGTGGGTCGTGCCGTACCAGCCGGGGATCCAGCGGGTAAACAGCAGGTTCAGTATGCCCACTACCAGCAGCGGGGAGATAGCAATCAGCGGGTGAGGGAGATTAATGTTGTCCGGCGTCTCCGGTTCATTTTTCAGTTCCGTGCCGTAACCCTCGTTGTTGCTGAGCGCCTTACGACGCTGGCGCTCCAGCCAGAGCAGGCCAAAACAGATAATAAACAGCGAGCCAATCAGCCCCAGCCACGGCGCGGCCCAGGCGTTGGTACCAAAGAAGCTGGTGGGGATAATGTTCTGGATCTGCGGCGTGCCGGGCAGGGCATCCATGGTAAACGAAAATGCCCCCAGCGCCACGGTGGCCGGTATCAGCCGTTTAGGGATGCCGCTCTGGCGGAACAGTTCCGCGGCGAACGGATAAACCGCAAACGCCACCACGAACAGCGACACGCCGCCGTAGGTTAACAGCGCGCACACGAGAACAATTACCGGGATCGCGTGGCGACGGCCGAGGATCTGAATCGCCGCAGCGACGATGGACCGTGAGAAACCGGAAAGCTCAATCAGTTTGCCAAACACCGCTCCCAGCAGGAACACCGGGAAGTAGAGCTTGACGAAGCCGACCATTTTTTCCATAAACAGGCCGGTAAACGTCGGGCCGACGGCGCCCGGGTCGGTCAGCAGCACGGCGCCGAGCGCCGCAATCGGCGCAAACAAAATCACGCTGTATCCGCGATAGGCCGCCAGCATCAGCAGCGCCAGCGCCGCCAGGGCAATTAATACACTCATCACGACTCCTCACTGTCATTATTATTCGGGTACCAACGAGATGTTTAACGCTCAACGGTCAGGGCAATGCCTTGCCCGCCGCCTACGCACAGGGTGACGAGCCCTTTGTTAACGTCACGGCGCTGCATTTCGTGCAGCAGCGTCACGAGGATACGGCAGCCGGAGGCGCCAATCGGATGACCGAGGGCGATAGCGCCGCCGTTAACGTTCACCTTTTGCGCATCCCAGCCGAGCTGCTTGCCCACCGCCAGCGCCTGGGCGGCAAAGGCTTCATTGGCTTCAATGAGGTCCACGTCATCGAGCGTCCAGCCCGCCCGCGCCAGCGCGGTCTGACAGGCGCTGACCGGAGCGATGCCCATCACCGACGGGTCAACGCCCGTCACGGCATAGCTCACGATGCGACCGAGGATCGGCAACCCGCTCTCCCGCGCCTTTTCACCACTCATCAGCAGCACCGCAGCGGCGCCGTCGTTGAGCGTGGAGGCATTTCCCGCCGTGACCGTGCCTTCCTCCTGCAAAAAGGCGGGGCGCAGCTGCGCAAGCTGCTCAGCGCTGGTCCCTGGCCGGGGCTGTTCGTCACGGCTGACGATAAGCGGCGGTTTTTTACCCTGTTTCACCGTCACCGGCGCTATCTCGGTGTCAAAGCGACCCGCTTCGATGGCGGCGGCCGCTTTTTGCTGCGACCGGGCGGCAAAG
>NZ_QPFW01000222.1:0-44301 GCF_008122455.1 Enterobacter sp. C6 | reverse complement strand
GCTTTCGCCAGGTGGCGCTGGCGGGCGCAGGGGTCTTTATCGTTGCGCTGGTGGTTCTCTACTTTTGCCTGCCCGCGTCACGCCACGCCCCCCGGACGCTGAAGCTCGTTCCCTGGTGGACGACGTTCCGCCAGCCGCGCTTTGTCGCCTTTATCATTGCCTACAGCTCGTGGCTGTTAAGCTATAACCAGCTCTATCTGGCGCTGCCGGTGGAGATCCAACGCTCTGGCGGTAACGAGAAAGATCTCGGCCCGCTTTTTATGCTGGCCTCGTTGCTGATCGTTGCATTACAGCTGCCGCTGGCGCGTTTCGCCCGGCGCGTGGGCGCGGTGAGGCTCCTGCCGGTAGGTTTTTTGCTGCTCTCCTCCGCCTTTGCGAGCGTGGCGATATTTGCCCCGATGACGCCGCCGGAAGGCTGGCTGCGCTTACTGCCCTCAGTCTGCTTTGTGACGCTGTTGACGCTGGGACAGATGCTGCTGGTGCCATCGGCTAAAGATCTGATCCCTCGGTTTGCGGAGGAGTCCACGCTTGGCGCGCACTACGGCGCTCTCGCCACCGCAGGAGGCATTGCGGTACTGGCAGGAAATCTGTTGTTTGGCAGCCTGCTGGATCGCGCGCTGGTGCCCTCAACGCAGGCAATGTATCCCTGGCTGCTGCTGGCCCTTTTCCCACTCTGCAGCGCGCTGGCCCTGAACGTGATTTGCCGCCCGCTGAGACGCTGAACCGATCACTTTTTCGGACGGTACTTCTCCGGCAGTTCCGGTACGGGACGACGATCATCAATCAGATGACGAACGGTCAGGATAGGATGACGCCATAACATACGCGGACCTGCCCAGCGCATAACCTGCTTCATCTCTTCACGTCTGGCAGGCTGGTAGCAGTGTACCGGACACTGCTTGCAGGCAGGCTTGTCCTCACCGAAAACGCACTTATCCAGGCGCTTATCGGCATACGCGTTGAGCGCCTGATAATGCCCTTCCTCCTGAGATGCCTGCGGACACTGCTTTTCATACAACGCGATCATTTTCGCGATGGTCTCTTTTTCTCGTGAGATGCGTTTACCGGACATAACGGCCTACCGAATAATAAAGTGCATTAATAATACACTTTTAAGCACTGTATTTCAGCGGTTGCATTTCGTTTCCTGAAGCCTGATTCCAGTTTTCACCCTGCACCGACCGATAATTACTGGTATTTTATACAGGCATCAGAAATGACCTTTGTCCGTGTTGTCTGGAGACCCTATGCAAGAGCTCGCGATCGGCAAACCCTATCGCCATTTAAAAGTGGGATATTTTAGAAAGCGCCATGAAGACCGCAATACCAAGATACCAAAGCGTTACAGCGTACATGCAGCGCTGAGCTTAAAAGGTGACTGGCTTGAAAAGGCGGGGTTTACGACCCATTCCAGAGTCAGAGTGGGCGTGGAGCATGGAAAAATTATCATTGAATTAATGTCGGAAGACGGCTCGTAAAGCCACGACATTTTTCTGCGCCGGACCTTTTTTTCATGCGACAATAGAAGGAACAAACGGCCACTGAGCCGATCAAAACGGTTTATATTCAAAGAAATGGACATCATAACTCCATGAGCACAATCGACAATTTCGACGCACATACGCCGATGATGCAGCAGTATCTGAAGCTGAAGGCACAGCATCCGGAAATCCTGCTGTTTTACCGTATGGGTGATTTTTACGAGCTGTTTTATGACGATGCTAAGCGTGCATCGCAGCTGCTCGACATCTCGTTGACCAAACGTGGCGCATCGGCAGGTGAACCTATCCCGATGGCAGGTATCCCGCACCACGCGGTAGAAAACTACCTGGCGAAACTGGTGAATCAGGGTGAATCCGTCGCCATCTGCGAACAGATCGGCGATCCGGCGACCTCAAAAGGCCCGGTGGAACGCAAAGTCGTGCGCATCGTCACGCCTGGCACCATCAGTGATGAAGCCCTGTTACAGGAGCGCCAGGATAACCTGCTGGCAGCGCTGTGGCAGGACGGTAAAGGCTTTGGCTACGCGACGCTGGATATCAGCTCCGGACGTTTTCGTCTGAGTGAACCGGCTGACCGTGAAACGATGGCAGCCGAACTGCAGCGCACCAACCCGGCAGAATTGCTCTATGCCGAAGATTTCGCCGAAATGGCGCTGATTGAAGGTCGTCGTGGGTTGCGTCGTCGTCCGCTGTGGGAATTCGAAATTGATACCGCGCGCCAGCAGCTGAATCTGCAGTTTGGCACCCGCGATCTGATTGGCTTTGGCGTTGAAAATGCCCCGCGCGGGCTGTGTGCGGCAGGGTGTCTCCTGCAATACGTGAAAGATACCCAGCGCACCTCCCTGCCGCATATCCGCTCTATCACCATGGAGCGCCAGCAGGACAGCATCATCATGGATGCCGCCACGCGCCGTAATCTGGAGATCACGCAGAACCTGGCGGGCGGCGTAGAAAACACGCTCGCGTCGGTCCTCGACAGTACGGTAACGCCAATGGGCAGCCGCATGCTGAAACGCTGGCTTCATATGCCGATTCGCGATACCGCTACGCTGGTTTGCCGTCAGCAGACGATTGCCGCCCTGCAGGATCGCTATACCGAGCTGCAGCCTGTCCTGCGCCAGGTGGGCGATCTGGAGCGTATCCTGGCTCGTCTGGCGCTGCGCACGGCACGACCGCGCGACCTCGCGCGGATGCGTCATGCTTTCCAGCAGTTACCGGAACTCCGTGCACAGCTGAGCGACGTTGACAGCGCGCCGGTACAGAAACTCCGCGAAACCATGGGTGAATTTACCGAGCTACGCGAACTGCTGGAGCGCGCCATTATCGATGCGCCTCCGGTTCTGGTGCGTGATGGCGGCGTGATTGCCCCTGGCTACAACGAGGAACTGGACGAATGGCGCGCGCTGGCCGACGGTGCGACGGACTACCTCGACAAGCTGGAAATCCGCGAACGCGAACGTCTCGGGCTCGACACCCTGAAAGTGGGTTATAACGCGGTACACGGCTACTATATTCAGATCAGCCGCGGGCAGAGCCATCTGGCGCCGATTCACTACGTGCGCCGCCAGACGTTGAAAAACGCCGAACGCTACATCATTCCTGAACTGAAAGAGTACGAAGACAAAGTCCTCACCTCGAAAGGTAAAGCGCTGGCGCTGGAAAAACAGCTCTACGATGAGCTGTTTGACATGCTGATGCCGCACCTGGCCGACCTGCAGCTGAGCGCCAGCGCGCTGGCGGAACTGGACGTGCTGGTGAACCTGGCAGAACGCGCGGAAACGCTGAACTACACCTGCCCGACCTTTACCGACAAGCCTGGCATTCGTATCACTGAAGGTCGTCATCCGGTAGTAGAGCAGGTGCTGAATGAACCGTTCATCGCCAACCCGCTGAGCCTGTCACCGCAGAGAAGAATGCTGATCATTACCGGTCCGAACATGGGCGGTAAGAGTACCTATATGCGTCAGACGGCGCTGATTGCCCTGCTTGCCTATATCGGCAGCTACGTTCCGGCGCAAAACGTGGAGATTGGCCCCATCGACCGCATATTTACCCGTGTCGGAGCTGCGGACGATCTGGCGAGCGGTCGCTCAACCTTCATGGTCGAGATGACCGAAACGGCAAACATTCTGCATAACGCGACGGAGCACAGCCTGGTGCTGATGGACGAAGTCGGACGCGGAACGTCAACCTATGACGGTTTGTCACTGGCATGGGCCTGTGCGGAAAGCCTCGCGAATAAAATCAAGGCCATGACGCTGTTCGCCACCCACTACTTCGAGCTGACGCAACTACCGGAGAAAATGGAAGGGGTTGCGAACGTTCATCTGGATGCGCTGGAGCACGGCGATACCATTGCCTTCATGCACACGGTGCAGGATGGCGCGGCAAGCAAGAGCTATGGCCTGGCCGTCGCGGCGCTGGCTGGTGTACCGAAAGAGGTGATCAAGCGCGCGCGTCAGAAACTGCGTGAACTGGAAAGCCTCTCACCGAATGCGGCGGCGACGCAGATTGATGGTACGCAGATGTCGCTGCTGGTACCGGCGGAAGAGACATCGCCTGCCGTGGAAGCGCTGGAAAACCTCGATCCGGATTCACTGACGCCACGTCAGGCGCTGGAGTGGATTTATCGTTTGAAGAGTCTGGTTTAGTTCTCTGCGGTCTTTTGCCCGGTGGCGCTGCGCTTACCGGGCCTACGGGTTTTGTAGGCCGGGTAAGGCGAAGCCGCCACCCGGCAAAACAGACCGCACGATGTTATCGCCCGGTAAGCGCAGCGCCACCGGGCTTTTTTTTACAACAGCGGCGGGATTGTCGGCACCTGCGGCGCCTCATCGATATCCTTCTGCGTCATGCGGAACGCTTCCGGATAATGCTCACGGCTGGTACGACGCAACGGTTCAGTGTCGCGCCAGGTATACAAACAATGCTGGCACTGATAAACGGTCCAGACCCCTTTCACCGGCGACGTCGCCATCACTTCAATATGCTCATCGGCACAACGTGGACAAATCATCTTTTCCTCCTTATTGGCGTGCTGCCAGCATCGCGGTCAGTTTTTCGGCCCAGGCTTTGGTTTCAGGCAGATCCTGTACCGGCTGGCTATAGTGGCCACGGGTGTCCGGTGCGACAGGCGTAGTGGCATCGATAATCAGTTTGTCGGTAATGCCCGCCGGGCTGGATCCAGGATCGAGTTCCAGCACCGACATATTCGGCAACTGCACCAGATCGCCTGCCGGGTTGACCTTCGATGACAGCGCCCACATCACCTGCGGGAGGTTGAACGGATCGACATCCTCATCCACCACGATCACCATCTTCACGTAGCCCAGACCGTGCGGCGTGGTCATTGCACGTAAACCGACCGCGCGGGCAAAACCGCCGTAACGTTTTTTGGTGGAGATAATCGCCAGCAGACCGTGGGTGTACATCGCGTTAACCGCCTGCACTTCCGGGAATTCTGCTTTTAGCTGCTGGTAGAGCGGCACGCAGGTAGCCGGTCCCATCAGATAATCGATCTCGGTCCACGGCATGCCAAGGTAAAGGGATTCGAAAATCGGTTTGGTGCGGTAAGAGACTTTGTCGATACGGACAACCGTCATGTTACGGCCACCGGAGTAGTGCCCGGTAAACTCGCCGAAAGGCCCTTCGATTTCACGCTTGCGGCCCTCAATCACCCCTTCCAGGATCACTTCAGAACCCCACGGCACGTCGAAGCCGGTCAGCGGTGCGGTGGCAATAGGATACGGGCTTTCACGCAGCGCACCGGCCATTTCATACTCGGACTGATCGTATTTCAGCGGCGTGGCGCCCATCAGGGTGATGATCGGGTCGTTGCCGAGGGTAATCGCAATCGGCAGGTCTTCGCCGCGCTCTTCCGCTTTGTGCAGATGCAGAGCGATATCGTGCATCGGTACCGGCTGCAGGCCGAGCTTGCGCTTGCCCTTCACTTCCATACGGTAGATCCCGACGTTTTGCTTGCCGAAGTGATCCGGGTCGAGCGGATCGCGCGAGACAACGCACGCTTTATCGAGATAAAAGCCCCCGTCACCGTCGTTCAGACGGAACAGCGGCAGAATATCGAACAGGTTGATGTCTTCACCGTCCACCGTATTCTGCGCCCAGGCCGGGTTAGCGCGGCGCTCCGGTGTGACGGGGAATTTATCCCAGCGGCGGATAAACTCGTCGATCTGTTTTTTTACCGGAGTGTTCGCCGGCAGCCCCATCGAAATGGCGTGGTTCTGCCAGGAGCCGATGGTGTTCATCACCACGCGGGCATCGGTAAAGCCACGAATGTTGTCGAACCACAGCGCGGGCGCGCCGTCGCCAATGCGGCCGGTCGCGTTGGCTGCCGCTGCCAGATCGGGCTCAGCGTTTACCTCTTCCTCAATTTTCAGCAGTTGCCCTTGCTCATCGAGCGCCTGGAGGAAGCTTCTCAAATCATCAAATGCCATCTTTATTCTCCTGTGAAAAATGTTTCGCCTCCCGCAGCCCGTTCCAGCGTCGCGCCTTTTTATGCTCCAGACCGAACTGGTCGAGCACGCGGGTCACAATATGCTGGGTAATGTCATCTGCGGTCTGAGGGTGGTTGTAATACGCAGGCATAGGCGGCACCATCGCCACGCCCATGCGGGAGAGCGCAAGCATGTTCTCAAGATGAATGGTGCTGAGCGGCGTTTCACGGGGAACCAGCACCAGCTTGCGCCCTTCTTTCAACACCACATCCGCCGCACGTCCCACCAGCCCTTCGGCGTAACCCGCGCGGATACCCGCCAGCGTTTTCATGCTGCAGGGAATGACGATCATGCCGTCGGTGCGAAACGAGCCGGAAGAGATAGTGGCGGCCTGGTCAGCCGGGCTGTGGACAACGTCAGCCAGCGCAGCGACGTCCTGCGCGGTGTAAGGCGTTTCCAGCTCAATGGTGGTTTTTGCCCACTTAGACATCACCAGATGGGTTTCCACCTCCGGCATGTCACGCAGTGCCTGCAATAAAGCCACACCCAGCGGCGCCCCCGTTGCTCCCGTCATTCCTACTATCAATCTCATTCATCACCTCAATAATTTGTTCGTACACGAACATTATAAATAAGCTACTCCAGGATTGTTTTTCTGACAAGATCGTTCGCATACGATCACACGAATGGCTAAAAAATGCCGCGTTAAAATTGAGAGCAATAGCGGCTATCATAGGGGGAGATTTTTTCCGTCGGAGTGTTCATGGAACTAAGACAAGAGGCGTTCCACCTGTTACGTCAGCTTTTTCAACAGCATACCGCGCAGTGGCAACATGCCTTGCCGGAACTGACCAAGCCACAGTATGCGGTGATGCGCTCCATTGCCGAGCATCCGGGCATTGAACAGGTGGCATTGACTGAAGTCGCGGTCAGCACGAAAGCGACCCTGGCGGAGATGCTCAGCCGCATGGAGGCGCGCGGTCTGGTCAAACGCGAGCACGACCCTGCGGATAAGCGCCGTCGCTTTGTCTTCCTGACGCCAGAAGGGGAAGCCCTGCTTGCAGACTGCAAGCCGGTAGGCAATGAAGTTGATGAGGCCTTTTTAGGCCGTCTAAGCAAGGCCGAACGGGAGCAGTTCTCGGCGCTCATCAAAAAGATGATGCACGATTAATTCACGCTGGTGCGCATAAAATCGATAAAGGTGCGCACTTTCGCTGACACATGCCGGGCATCAGGATACACCGCATAGATACCCTGCCGCGCAAAGGTATATTCCGGTAATACCGGGGCCAGTCTCCCAGCATCAAGCGCACCGCGTACCAGCCATTCCGGCAGTAACGCCACCCCACCGCCTGCGAGCGCAAAAGCCATAAGGGCCTGAGCGCTGTCGGCAAACAGGCGCGGCGCTTGTTTTATCTCCAGTATTTCAGGCGCACCGCTGGCATCTCTCACCTGCCAGCGCAGCGGCGAGGCCAGGCGCTCGTGGATGATCCAGTCGGCTTGCGCCAGCTGCGCAAGCGTTTCTATCGGATGGTTAACGAGCCACCCGGGCGTCGCCACAGGGAGAATAGAAAAGTGCGAAATCAGCGCGGCGTGGTTGCGCGAATCGGCAAGCGTTCCCAGCCGGATGGCCACGTCAAAGCGCTCCGAGATAAGGTCGGCGTGCAGGGACGACGAAGCATGTCGTACGCGAAGATCCGGGTGCTGCTGGCTAAACCTGGCCAGCAGCGGCACCACCACCTGTGAGCCATACTCGGGCGTAGTGGTGATCCGCAGTTCGCCAGTAAGCCCCGCATGATTCGCACGGACATCATCCTGCAGCCGTTCGGCATCCTTCAGAAGCGCCACGCTGCGCTGATGAAAAAGCGCGCCCGCCTCGGTTAACGTCAGTCGACGGGTGGAGCGCAGCAGCAGCGTAACGCCCAGCTCATCTTCAAGCTGGCGAATATTGAAGCTGACGACCGCTTTTGTCAGCCCCATCGCCTCGGCGGCCGCCGTAAAACTGCCGGTGTCGGCCACCGCGACAAACATCTGCGTCCGCTGCAGGTTAATCATCATCACGCCCTTTACTGTCAAAATATTTTTGACAGTATATCGCGCTTTGTCAGGTTTATCCGTGATTACCGAGTCGATACGATACGCCACCTCACCGGAGGATCCACCATGACGTATCGCAGCAAAGTCGCCGTTGTTTATCTGCTGGGCTTTTTTCTTGATTTGATCAACATGTTCATTGCCAGCGTCGCGTTCCCGGCAATGGCTCACGCCTTTAACGCCACGCCTTCGGCCCTTACCTGGGTTAGTAACGGGTACATTGCCGGCCTGACGCTGGTGATCCCGTTTAGCAGCGTGCTCACGCGCCGCATCGGGCCCAAGCGCGTCATTCTGCTCTCACTTTTTCTGTTCAGCGCAGCCTCCGCAGCGGCGGGCCTGTCTGCAACGCTTGAAAGTCTGATCGCCTGGCGAATGATCCAGGGCGTGGGAGGAGGCTTACTGATCCCCGTTGGACAGGCGCTGACCTGGCAACAGTATAAGCCTCACGAGCGTGCCAGACTCTCCTCGGCGGTGATGCTGGTCGCGCTGCTTGCCCCGGCCTGCTCCCCGGCTGTCGGCGGCGTGCTGGTGCAGACGCTGGGCTGGCGATGGATCTTTTTCGCTACGCTACCGGTCGCTATCGTGACCTTTGCTCTGGCGTACCTGTGGCTTAAACACGAAAAACCCACGATGAAAGCGGCCAGACTGCTAAACCTGCCCTTGCTCGCGGACCCGCTTTTGCGTTTTTCCATGCTTGTCTATTTATGCGTTCCTGGCGTATTTATTGGGGTGAGCGTCACGGGCATGTTTTATCTTCAGCACGTGGCGAACATGAGCCCAGCCACAACGGGGATGCTCATGCTGCCGTGGTCCGTGGCATCGTTTATCGCCATCACGGCAACGGGACGTTATTTTAACCGTATCGGTCCCCGGCCGCTGATCGTCATCGGCTGCCTGTTGCAGGCCACGGGTATCCTGCTATTGATTAACATCAGTTCGGCTACGCTGCTGCCTGCCGTTGCGTTTACCCTGATGGGCGCGGGAGGAAGCCTGTGCAGCAGTACGGCTCAGAGCAGCGCGTTTCTGACAACGCGCCGGGAAGAGATGCCCGATGCCAGCGCGCTGTGGAATCTCAATCGTCAGCTGAGCTTTTTTGCCGGTGCCCTGCTGCTTGCCCAAGTGCTGAACCTGGCTCAGGCGTGGCTGCCACCGCTCGCCGCCTGGCACGGGATGTTTATTTTTGCCGCAGGCATGACCTTGCTGCCTGTACTGTATGTTTTTCGTCTTAACAATTCGCAGGTGCTCACCCAGCTGCGACAGGAGAATTCATGACGCCTTTCGAACACGACATTATCGACCTCCACATTGCGCTTGAAGACTGGTTAGGCAAAGGTGAAGGTGATTCCGACGCCCTGCACGCCCGTTTTCGTCCCGATTTTCTGATGATCCCGCCGGGCGGCGTTCATATCGACTATGACGGCCTTGTCAGCTTTCTGGAAAAACAGCGCGGAAGCCGTCCCGGACTGAAGATCGTCATTGATGAATTAACTACGCGCCAGGCGTGGCCTCACGGCGCGGTACTCCATTACCGGGAGACGCAAACCCGGCCGGACCAGCCCGTTAACGTGCGCTGGTCAACCGCGGTGCTCAATCAGGAAGGCGATGGGATAGTGTGGCGTCTGCTGCACGAGACGGCGACGCAACCGTAACATAGCCTTCTTCTACGGCGGCAAAGTCGGTATCCGGACCCGCATCGCACTTATCGCCAGGAGGGCCAATCCAGTAAAGCGTGTTGCCGCGCGGATCCTGCTGCGGGATCACCTGATCGGCAGGATGTCGGCTTCCGCAACGGGTGACGCGAATGCCTTTAATTTCTTCAAGAGGAAGATCCGGCACGTTGATGTTGAGGATGCGCCCGGTACGCAACGGCTCGCGGCCGAGCGCCCGCAGGATCGAACAGGTCACCGCAGCGGCGGTGTCGTAGTGCGTGTAGCCGTTCAACGAGACCGCCAGCGCCGGGAACCCCAGATGGCGCCCTTCCATTGCGGCCGCCACGGTACCGGAGTAAATCACGTCATCGCCGAGGTTAGGCCCGGCGTTAATGCCGGAGACGACGATATCCGGACGCGGACGCATCAGCGCGTTCACGCCCAGAAAAACGCAGTCGGTTGGCGTGCCCATCTGCACGGCAATATCGCCATTTTCAAAGGTAAAGGTGCGAAGCGACGACTCCAGCGTCAGCGAGTTAGACGCTCCACTGCGGTTACGATCGGGTGCCACAACCTGCACATCCGCAAACTCGCGGAGGTGTTTCGCCAGGGTCTGAATGCCTGGCGCGTGGATCCCGTCATCGTTACTCAGCAATATTCGCATAATCACCCGAGGTGTTGATAAGTTCCCTGACAACACTGGTGGCAAAGCTGCCTGCCGGCAGCCAGAAGCGTAACTCGACGGTCACGTCATCCCACCAGTTCCAGCTTAACTGCTGCGGATAGAGCAGCATCGCGCGGCGTGCCGCATCGACTTTTTCCCGCACCAGCAAGGACTGCAATTCTGGCGCATCCGCCACGGCTGACTGCTCGGCGGCCAGCGCGTCACCCTGTGTTCCCCAGTCGCCCGTACCGGGCAACGCGGCGGTGATCAGCAGCCCTTTTGCGTCCACGCGCGACTGGACATCGGCCATCTCTTCGGCCGTTGCCACAAACCAGCTTCCGCGTCCCGCTAATTGTAGCGCATCGCCAACAACAACTTGATTCGCGTCCGGTTTTCTCAGCCTTTCGCTCACAATCTGATTAAACAACGCACTGCGGGCCGCCGACAACCAAAAACTGCGTTTATTCCTGTCCCGCACCGGCGCGTCGCTTTGCGCCCAGCGCAGTGCGCCCTGCAGGTTGCTGCCGCCAATGCCGAAACGTTGCGCGCCAAAGTAGTTCGGTACGCCGCGGTCGCTGATGGCGTTCAGACGTTTTTCAACGTCTTCACGGTCAGTCACTTCGCGCAGCACCAGCGTAAACGCGTTGCCTTTCAACGCCCCCAGACGCAGTTTGCGCTTGTGGCGGGCATATTCCAGTACCTTACAGCCCTCAAGCTCAAATTTGCTTAAATCAGGCATCGTATTGCCGGGAACGCGCGCGCAGAGCCACTGTTCGGTGACGGCGTGTTTATCTTTCTGCCCGGCAAAGCTCACCTCGCGAGCATGAATTTTGAGAAATTTTGCCAGCGCGTCGGCCACAAAGCGGGTATTGCAGCCATTTTTCAGAATTCGCACCAGGATATGTTCGCCTTCGCCATCCGGCTCAAAGCCCAGATCCTCGACCACGAGGAAATCTTCAGGGCTGGCTTTCAGCCCCCCGTTCCCCTGCGGTTTGCCATGCAGATATGTCAGGTTGTCGAAGTCTGTCATTTGCTCGCCTTCACCAGCAGCGCCACGGCTTCACAGGCAATCCCTTCGCCACGCCCGGTGAAGCCCAGCTTCTCGGTCGTCGTCGCTTTGACGTTCACGTCGTCCATATGGCAACCCAGATCTTCTGCGATAAACACGCGCATCTGCGGAATGTGCGGCAGCATTTTCGGGGCCTGGGCGATAATCGTCACATCGACGTTGCCAAGGGTGTAGCCTTTCGCCTGGATGCGGCGCCACGCTTCGCGCAGCAGTTCACGGCTGTCTGCCCTTTTAAACGCCGGGTCGGTGTCCGGGAACAGCTTGCCGATATCACCCAGCGCGGCCGCGCCCAACAGCGCGTCGGTCAGCGCATGCAGCGCCACGTCGCCATCAGAATGCGCCAGCAGTCCTTTTTCATAAGGAATGCGCACGCCGCCAATGATAATTGGGCCTTCTCCGCCAAAGGCGTGTACATCAAAACCGTGTCCAATTCGCATTATGCCTTCTCCTGATGGGTCGAACGGGTAAGATAGAATTCCGCGAGCTGTAAATCTTCCGGACGCGTCACTTTAATATTATCAGCGCGTCCTTCAACAAGCTCAGGGTGGAAACCGCAATATTCCAGCGCAGAGGCTTCGTCCGTGATGGTTGCACCTTCTCTAAGCGCACGCGTTAAGCAGTCGTGGAGTAATTCGCGGGGGAAAAATTGTGGCGTCAGCGCGTGCCATAAATCGACGCGATCGACGGTGTGGGCAATAGCCTGTTTACCCGGCTCGGCGCGCTTCATGGTGTCGCGCACCGGTGCGGCCAGAATCCCGCCAACCTTGCTTGTTTCGCTCAGGGCCAGCAGACGCGCAAGGTCGTCCTGATGGAGGCACGGACGCGCCGCGTCATGCACCAGCACCCACGGCGCGTTACCGGCGGCCTGAATGCCCGCCAGCACGGAATCGGCGCGCTCGGCGCCACCGTCAACGACGGTAATCTGTGGATGATTTGCCAGCGGCAGCTGCGCAAAGCGCGCATCGCCAGGGCTGATAGCGATAATCACCCGCGTCACCCGTGGGTGCGCCAGCAGCGCCGCCACGGCGTGCTCGAGGATCGTTTTATCGCCAATAGAGAGGTACTGCTTGGGACATTCTGTCTGCATGCGCCGGCCAAAACCTGCGGCCGGCACCACGGCGCATACGTCCGAAAAAGTTACTGCCATGTCGTAATCCTGGGCCTGATTATCGATTGTTTTGTGCTGAGCCCTGATTGCGTTTAGACGCATCCGGAACCAGACGATAAAAGGTTTCGCCCGGCTTAGTCATACTGAGTTCATTGCGTGCGCGTTCCTCAATCGCCTCTTGCCCGCCATTGAGGTCATCAATTTCAGCAAAGAGTTGATCGTTTCGCGCCTTAAGTTTGGCGTTTGTTGCCTGCTGAGCCGCGACGTCATCGCTTACCCGGCTATAGTCGTGCAGTCCGTTCTTACCGAACCACAGCGAATATTGCAGCCAGATTAGCAAAGCCAGCAACAGCAGCGTTAGTTTACCCATCCTGCCCCCTGAAAAACGGCATCATCATCCCAAGACTTCCCCAGAGCACTACGCCGGGGTAACAGAGATGCCGCAACATCGCGGGCAAATGTACCACATTTTTTCCGCAGAATCGTCCTGCACAATATCGTTACACAGTTGGTTACGGTTTGAATTATGGCTGAAGTTAGCCCATGAGCCACAAAAATAACAGACCAAACATCAGAACCACCGTCACAATCGTGACCACGGTGCTGTACAGGAGCTTACCGTTGAGCAACGAGTGCAGCGCAATGCCGACGACAACCGCCACGGGCATCAGCGCCAGAAAGAAAGGCCAGGTGTAGAGAAAGAAGAACAGCGTGTTACCGCCGTAGATGAGAAACGGGATACCCAGCGCCAGCAACCATGAGACGAAGCCGATGATGGCCCCAGGAAATGACCAGGTCGTTTCGTCGTCGGTCGCGAGCGGCTCCGACCCGGTGGTGGTGATGTAATGTTCACTGTTGCGCATAGCTAATCCTGTGACCGTGACTCATCGTTCGGGAAGACAGCTCCCGAACGATACCGTCTCAGGATCTGATAATATCGTCCCGTCTGAGCAGGTCTAATAATTGGCTTACTAAATTTGTTACCAATTGTTGACCCTCCAGGTGAATTTCAGGCGATTCAGGCGCTTCGTATACCGCGTCAATTCCGGTGAAGTTTCGCAGTACTCCGGCACGCGCTTTTTTGTACAGCCCTTTCGGGTCGCGCGCTTCGCAAATCTCCAGCGGCGTATCAACAAACACCTCGATAAAGCGATCCTGGCCCACGCGTTCACGCACCATCTGGCGCTCGGCGCGGTGCGGAGAGATAAACGCGGTCAGTACCACCAGCCCGGCGTCCGCCATCAGGCTGGCCACTTCGCCTACCCGGCGGATGTTCTCTTTACGGTCGTCGTCGCTAAACCCTAAATCGCTGCACAGGCCGTGACGCACGTTGTCACCATCCAGCAGGTACGTGCTTACGCCCTGCTGATACAGCGCCTCTTCCAGCGCGCCCGCCACCGTCGATTTACCCGAGCCGGACAGCCCGGTAAACCACAGCACAACCCCACGGTGACCGTGGAGCTGTTCGCGCTGGGCGACGGTGACCGGATGAGGATGCCAGACGACGTTCTCATCATGGGCAGCCATTACTTGCCTCCCAGCAGATCGCGTGCGCCCCAGTGCGGGAAGTGTTTACGCACCAGCGCGTTCAGTTCCAGCTCGAAGGCACTGAATTCAGACGCCACGACAGACTGTTTAATCGGTTCGCGGACCATTCCGGCCCCGACGGTAACGTTGGTCAGCCTGTCGATAAAGATAAGCCCCCCCGTCACCGGGTTCTGCTGATACGGATCCAGCACCAGCGGTTCGTCGAAGGTCAGATCGACCAGACCAATGCCGTTCAGCGGCAGTTCGGTAACCTCGCGCTGGGTGAGATTGTTGATGTCCACCTGGAACTGAATACCGTCCACGCGGGCGCGGGTTTTCTTGCCGGCAATTTTGATGTCGTAGCTCTGGCCCGGCGTCAGCGGTTGCTCCGCCATCCACACCACATCCACGGAAGCCCCCTGTACGGCCGCCAGCGTTTCCTGGGCATCCACCAGCAGATCGCCCCGGCTGATATCAATCTCGTCTTTCAGCACCAGCGTTACGGCTTCACCGGCGCCCGCGTCCTGCAGGTCACCGTCGAAGGTGACGATGCGGGCGATGGTAGATTCCACGCCGGATGGCAGCACCTTAACGCGCTGGCCGACCTTCACGGAGCCTGACGCGAGGGTGCCTGAGAAACCGCGGAAATCGAGGTTTGGACGGTTCACGTACTGTACCGGGAAGCGCATCGGCTGGGTGTCGACCACGCGCTGGATTTCAACCGTTTCCAGCACTTCCAGCAGCGTCGGGCCGCTGTACCACGGCATGTTCGCGCTCTGGGACGCGACGTTATCCCCTTCCAGCGCCGAGAGCGGCACAAAGCGGATATCCAGGTTGCCCGGCAGCTGCTCGGCAAAGGTCAGGTAGCTCTGGCGGATCTCCTCGAACTTCTCTTCGCTGAAGTTCACCAGATCCATCTTGTTGACCGCCACCACCAGATGTTTGATCCCCAGCAGCGTGGAGATAAAGCTGTGACGACGGGTCTGATCCAGCACGCCTTTACGCGCGTCCATCAGCAGGATCGCCAGGTCGCAGGTCGACGCGCCGGTCGCCATATTGCGGGTGTACTGTTCGTGCCCCGGGGTGTCGGCGATAATAAATTTGCGTTTCTCGGTAGAGAAATAGCGGTAGGCCACGTCGATGGTGATGCCCTGCTCGCGCTCCGCCTGCAGGCCGTCCACCAGCAGGGCCAGATCGAGTTTTTCCCCCTGGGTACCGTGACGTTTACTGTCGTTATGCAGGGAAGAGAGCTGATCTTCGTAAATCTGGCGCGTATCGTGCAGCAGACGGCCAATCAGGGTACTTTTCCCGTCATCCACGCTGCCGCAGGTCAGAAAACGCAGCAGGCTTTTATGTTGCTGCGCGTGCAGATAGGCTTCCACGCCGCCTTCGTTGGCAATTTGTTGAGCAATAGTGGTGTTCATGGCGGCTCCTTAGAAATAACCCTGACGTTTCTTCAGCTCCATGGAGCCTGCCTGGTCGCGGTCAATCACGCGCCCCTGTCGCTCACTGGTGGTGGACACCAGCATCTCTTCAATGATCTCCGGCAGCGTCTGCGCGCTGGATTCCACCGCGCCGGTCAGCGGCCAGCAGCCGAGGGTGCGGAAACGGACCATCTGTTTCTTGATCACTTCACCCGGCTGCAGGTCGATGCGATCGTCGTCGATCATCATCAGCATGCCGTCGCGCTCCAGTACCGGGCGCTCGGCGGCCAGATACAGCGGAACGATCTCGATGTTTTCCAGATAGATGTACTGCCAGATATCCAGCTCGGTCCAGTTAGAGAGCGGGAAGACGCGAATGCTTTCGCCTTTGTTGATCTGACCATTGTAGTTGTGCCACAGCTCCGGGCGCTGGTTTTTGGGGTCCCAGCGGTGGAAGCGGTCGCGGAAGGAGTAGATACGCTCTTTGGCGCGGGATTTCTCTTCGTCACGGCGCGCGCCGCCAAAAGCAGCGTCAAAACCGTATTTATTCAGCGCCTGCTTCAGCCCTTCGGTTTTCATGATATCGGTATGCTTGGCGCTGCCGTGCACGAACGGGTTAATGCCCATCGCCACCCCTTCCGGATTTTTATGCACCAGCAGCTCGCAGCCGTAGGCTTTGGCGGTACGGTCGCGAAACTCATACATCTCGCGGAATTTCCAGCCGGTATCCACGTGCAGCAGCGGGAACGGCAGCGTACCTGGATAAAACGCTTTACGCGCCAGATGCAGCATGACGCTGGAATCTTTACCGATGGAGTACATCATCACCGGGTTAGAAAACTCGGCGGCCACTTCGCGGATGATATGGATACTCTCCGCTTCGAGCTGCCGCAGGTGTGTAAGACGTTTTTGGTCCATAACCGTTCCTTAAGCCAAATTTACGACAGAAGAACCAAAGCCTTCTGTATCGGTTGTGTGTTGGAACCAGGCGAGCGTGCTGTGCAGCTGCACCACTTCTCCCACCACGATCAGGGCGGGCATCGGGGCGTCTTTCGCCAGGGTTGCAAGTTGTTCCAGGGTGCCCGTCGCAACGTGCTGATCGACGCGCGTGCCGCGAGAAATGACGGCAACGGACGTCGTCGCCTCGCGACCGTGCTGAATAAGCTGTTCGCTGATATCCGCCGCCTTCATCGTGCCCATGTAGATCGCCAGCGTCTGGCGGCTCTGGGCGAGATGGGACCAGTCGAACGGTGTGCTGTCGGCCTTGTAGTGGCCGGTCACAAAGGTCACGCTCTGGGCGTAATCGCGGTGGGTCAGCGGGATACCGGCGTAGGCCGTTACCGCAGAGGCCGCCGTAATGCCGGGCACCACCTGGAACGGTACGCCCGCTTCGGCTGCCGCCTGCAGCTCCTCGCCGCCGCGACCGAAGATAAACGGGTCTCCCCCTTTCAGGCGCACCACGGTTTTACCGGCTTTGGCGGCGTCAATCAGCATCTGGTTGGTGTCGTGCTGCGGCACAGAGTGCTCGCCAGCCCGTTTGCCGACGCAGATTTGCTCCGCGTCGCGACGGATCAGCTCGCGCACGCCGTCGGTAACCAGATGGTCGTAAAACACCACGTCCGCGTCCTGCAGCACCTGCAGTCCGCGCAGCGTCAGGAGCCCGGCATCGCCCGGTCCTGCGCCGACCAGAATGATTTCCCCGCCGGTGCTGCCGGGGTTATCCAGTTCGTCTTCAAGAATTTTCTGCGCCTCCGTCTCATTGCCGGCATGCATCAGGCTGGCAAAGCGGCCGCGAAACACGCGTTCCCAGAAGCGACGGCGTTCCGTCACGCTGGTCAGGCGGGTTTTCAGATGGTTGCGCCAGTAGCTGGCTTTTTCCGCCATGCGCCCGAGGCTGGTCGGCAGCAGCGCTTCGATTTTTTCCCGCAGCACGCGCGCCAGCACCGGTGCGGTACCGCCGGAGGAGATCGCCACCAGCAGCGGCGAACGGTCAACGATCGACGGGAAGATAAACGAGCATAAAGGCTGGTCGTCCACCACGTTCACCAGGCGGTAGCGGGCCTGAGCGGCCTCGGAAATCCGCCGGTTCAGGTCGCGATCTTCGGTCGCCGCAATCACCAGCACGACGCTGTCGATTTGGGATTCGTCGAAATCCGCTTCTGCTACTACCCGCACCTTCGCCCCTGCGCGCTGCAGAAACGCAATTTTGCGATCGGCAATTTCACCCGTGCCAACAACCAGCACCGGCTTCTCTTTTATCGCGGCAAATAAGGGCAGATAGTCCACAAGCAACAACTCACTAACAACGAGGAATAGAGGGACTATAGGGGGCGGCTTAGACCGAATGAAATTACGAATTGGAATGAGTAGTTACTCAATGGAATAACGCCGTGAAAAAGCTAATACCAAAAAGTGCTTAACACGCGAAATTTCGGGCATTTAAGAGCAATTCAAATTGTGTATGGACGATCACAGTTTCATACTAAGCGGGTTATTATTTTGCTCAGTTTTTAAGGACTCACTATGTTCTCCGCAACGCGCCACCGTATTGCTGCCCTGGCGCTCGGCGTTTGCTTTATTCTTCCTGCCCAGGCAAAAAACCAACCTTATGGTGAAATCGCCACTATGCAGGCGCGGCATATTGCCACCGTCTTTCCTGGCCGTATGACCGGTTCGCCTGCGGAAATGCTCTCCGCGGACTATCTTCGTCAGCAGTTTGCCGGGATGGGCTACCAGAGCGACATCCGGCCGTTTCACAGTCGCTACGTCTATACCTCACGAAACAAAACGAAAAACTGGCATAACGTGACCGGCAGTACGGTTATCGCGGCGCATGAAGGTAGCGCAAAAGAGCAAATTATTATTATGGCGCACCTTGATACCTACGCCCCGATGAGTGACGCCGATACGGATAACAACCTCGGCGGGCTGACGCTGCAGGGCATGGACGACAACGCAGCAGGCCTGGGCGTGATGCTCGAACTGGCCGAGCGAATGAAAGATATTCCAACCCAGTATGGTATCCGTTTCGTAGCCACCAGCGGTGAAGAAGAGGGCAAACTCGGCGCTGAGAATCTCCTTAAACGCATGAGCGCTGAGGAGAAGAAAAATACGCTGCTGGTGATCAACCTCGATAACCTGATCGTCGGCGACAAGCTCTATTTCAACAGCGGGCAAAGTACGCCGGGTACCGTGCGGAAACTGACGCGCGACCGGGCGCTGGCGATTGCCCGCAGCCACGGGGTTTATGCCACCAGCAACCCCGGCGGTAACCCGGATTACCCGCGAGGAACGGGCTGCTGCAACGACGGGGAAGTGTTCGATAAGGCGGGCATTCCGGTGCTGTATGTCGAAGCGACAAACTGGGCATTGGGCAAGAAAGATGGCTATCAGCAGCGGGCTAAATCGAAAGCCTTCCCGGACGGGACAAGCTGGCACAACGTGATGCTGGATAATCAGCAGCACATCGATCGCGCGCTGCCGCAGCGGATTGAGCACCGCAGTCGTGATGTGGTGAAGGTGATGCTGCCGCTGGTGAAGGAGCTGGCGAAAGCGGGGAAAGCCTAGTGCTTATTTTCCCCTCACCCCTGCCCTCTCACCAAAGGGGCGAGGGAGAAAAGACGGCTCCGGGCAATCCCCTCTCCCCTTTGGGGAGAGGGTTAGGGTGAGGGGGAGGATAAGGATCACCCTTCGTGCAGCCCGCACTCGCGCTTCAGCCCAAAGAATCGCGTCTCTTCTTCCGCCATTCCCGGTTCCCATTTGCGCGTGGTGTGGGTGTCACCCACCGACAGATAGCCCTGGTCCCACAGCGGATGGTATTTCAGCCCGTGCTTTTGCAGATACTGATACACCGTCCGGTTATCCCAGTCGATAATCGGCAGCACTTTAAACACCCCGCGCTGGACCGCCAGCACCGGCAAGGTTGCCCGGCTGCCGGACTGCTCGCGGCGCAGGCCAGCAAACCACGTCTGCGCATTGAGCTCTTTCAGCGCCCGGTTCATCGGCTCAACTTTGTTGATCTCATTGTATTTCTCAATGCCCTCAACGCCCTGTTCCCACAGCTTACCGTAGCGCGCCTCCTGCCAGGCCGCGCTTTCCGTCGCGCGGTAAACTTTGAGGTTCAGCTTGAGCTTGTCCGTCAGCTCGTCAATAAACTGGTAGGTTTCCGGGAACAGGTAGCCGGTATCGGTGAGGATCACCGGAATGTCCGGACGGATCTGATTCACCAGATGCAGGCTGACCGCCGCCTGAATACCAAAGCTCGACGACAGCACATAGTCTCCCGGCAGGTTTTCCAGCGCCCACGCCACGCGCCCTTCGGCGTCCAGCTTTTCAAGGTGGGCATTGGTTTCTGCGAGTGCCAGAATGCGTTCGACTTTTGGCAATGCGTTAAGCGCGTTTAGATCGAGTACGGACATAATTACCTCTCGTGGTTACTCCCAGAAATCCCTTGCGGGATCGAGCACCGGGCGAATGATGCCCGCACGCACCGTAAAGTCGCCGAAGCCTTCACCCGCTTCGCGCTCTTTCGCCCAGCGCCCGACAAGCTCGTCGATGGAATCAAGAATTTCCGGCTCGGTGATGTTCTCGCGGAACATACGCGGGATGCGCGTACCGATTCGGTTACCGCCCAGGTGCAGGTTATAACGCCCCGGCGCTTTCCCCACCAGACCCAGCTCGGCCAGCATCGCGCGGCCGCAGCCGTTCGGGCAGCCGGTGACGCGCATAACAATATGCTCGTCCGGAATACCGTGTTTTTCCAGAATCGCTTCTACCTTGTCAGTAAATGACGGCAGGAAACGCTCCGCTTCGGCCATCGCCAGCGGACAGGTCGGGAACGACACGCAGGCCATTGAGTTTTCACGCTGCGGCTTCACCGCATCCATTAACCCGTGATCGCGCGCCAGCTTCTCGATCTTCGCCTTCTGGCTCTCCGGCACGCCGGCAATAATGAGATTCTGGTTAGCGGTAATGCGGAACTCGCCTTTATGGATCTTAGCAATTTCCAGCAGGCCGGTTTTCAGCGGACGGCCCGGATAATCCAGAATACGGCCGTTTTCGATAAACAGCGTCAGGTGCCATTTATTGTCGATACCCTTCACCCAGCCAATGCGATCGCCGCGACCGGTGAATTCGTAAGGGCGGATCGGCTCGAATTTGATGCCCGCACGACGCTCCACTTCCGCTTTGAACGTCTCAACGCCCACGCGCTCCAGGGTGTATTTGGTTTTCGCGTTTTTACGGTCTGTACGGTTGCCCCAGTCGCGCTGGGTGGTCACTACCGCTTCCGCCACGGCCAGCGTGTGCTCCAGCGGCAGGAAGCCGAACTCGCTTGCGGTGCGGGCGTAGGTTTTCTTGTTACCGTGCTCAATGGACAGGCCGCCGCCCACCAGCAGGTTAAAGCCAATCAGCTTGCCGTTTTCGGCAATCGCCACGAAGTTCATGTCGTTGGCGTGCAGGTCGATATCGTTCTGCGGTGGAATAACGACCGTGGTTTTAAACTTACGCGGCAGGTAGGTCTGGCCAAGGATCGGCTCTTCGTCGGTGGTGGCGACTTTTTCCTGATCGAGCCAAATCTCTGCGTAGGCGCGCGTGCGCGGCAGCAGGTGCTCGGAGATCTTCTTCGCCCACTCGTACGCTTCGGCATGCAGCTCGGATTCATACGGATTCGAGGTGCAGAGCACGTTACGGTTCATGTCGTTGGCGGTCGCCAGCGCGTCCAGCCCAACGGAGTGCAGCATCTGGTGCACCGGCTTGACGTTCTTCTTCAGAATACCGTGGAACTGGAAGGTCTGACGGTTAGTCAGACGGATGCTGCCATAGATCGTGTTTTCACCGGCAAACTTGTCGATCGCCTGCCACTGTTTGGTGGTAATCACCCCGCCCGGCAGACGGCAGCGCAGCAGCATCGCGTGACGCGGCTCCAGCTTCTGTTCTGCACGCTCGGCGCGGATGTCGCGGTCGTCCTGCTGGTACATGCCGTGAAAACGGATCAGCAGGAAGTTGTCGCCTTTGAAACCGCCGGTGAGACCGTCATTCAGATCTTCAGCAATGGTGCCGCGCAGATAGTTGCTTTCCAGCTTCATGCGCTCGGCGTCTGTCAGTTTACCTTCGACCACCAGTGGCCCTGGATGTTTTTCGCTCATTAGTAGACATCTCGCTGATAACGGCGCTCAACGCGCAGCTCACTTAAAAATTCGTCTGCCGCTTCGGCATCCATACCGCCGAATTCGGCAATCACTTCCAGCAAAGTCTGCTCAACGTCTTTCGCCATACGATTGGCGTCGCCGCAGACATAAATGTGGGCACCGTCATTGATCCAGCGCCACAGCTCTGCGCCCTGTTCGCGCAGCTTGTCTTGTACGTATACTTTTTCTTTCTGGTCGCGGGACCAGGCCAGGTCGATGCGGGTCAGAACGCCTTCTTTCACATAGCGCTGCCACTCAACCTGGTAGAGGAAATCTTCGGTAAAGTGCGGGTTGCCGAAGAAGAGCCAGTTTTTACCCGGCGCTTCATCTGCCGCGCGCTGCTGCATGAAGGCGCGGAACGGCGCAATGCCGGTGCCAGGGCCAATCATGATGACCGGGGTTTCCGGGTTTGCCGGCAGGCGGAAGTTGTCGTTGTGCTCGATAAAGACGCGCACTTCGCCCTCTTCTTCCACGCGATCCGCCAGGAAGCCTGATGCCCCACCCGTGCGGGCGCGGCCTTCGATATCGTAGCGCACCACGCCGACGGTAACATGCACTTCACTCTCCACTTCAGCCTGGGAAGAGGCGATAGAGTACAGGCGCGGGGTGAGCGGGCGCAGCAGACCGATCAGCGCATCGGCATCCAGCTGAGCCGGAGAGAAGCGCACCATATCGACAATCGGCGTCGTCGCGGCGTAATGCTGAAGCTTCGCTTTATCGCCCACCAGCGGCAGCAGGGATTCGCTGCGCGTCAAGGTGGCATAGTTTTCGACGATATTCGGGGTGTTCACCGTCAGTTCGAAATGCCACTGCAGCGCCTCTGAAAGCGGCTGGGTTTTGCCGTCAACGGTGACAGGCTCGTCGCCTTTCAGCCACAGCAGCTCAACCAGTTCTTTCACCAGCGCCGGATCGTTCTGATACCAGATACCCAGCGCATCGCCCGGCTGATAGCGCAGGCCCGAGTCGCCCAGATCGATTTCGATATGGCGGACATCTTTTTCTGAATCGCGGCCGGTAATTTTCTGGTTCACCGACAGGCTCGCCGTCAGTGGAGCCTCTTTGGTGTACGGGCTGGTGTGGATGTCGTTAACAGCACCCGTCGCGGTGAACGCGGCCTGCGTCGACGTCTCTTTCGGCACACGCGCTTTTAACACCTCAACGATGCGTGCACGCCATTCGGCGGCGGCGGCCTGGTATTCGACATCCGCGTCAACGCGGTCCAGCAGGCGCTCCGCGCCCAGCTCCGCCAGCCTGCTGTCGAAGTCTTTACCGGACTGGCAGAAGAATTCATAGGAGGTATCGCCCAGGCCAAACACGGCAAACGCCGTGCCATCCAGCTTCGGCGCTTTTTTCGAGAACAGGAACTTGTGCAGGGCCACCGCTTCTTCAGCGGGTTCACCTTCACCCTGCGTAGAGGCAACCACCACCAGCAGTTTTTCTGACGCGATTTGTTTAAATTTATAATCCCCGGCGTTGACCAGGTTCACGTTCAGTTTGGCGGCCAGCAGGTCGTCACGCAGCGCCTCGGCCACGCGGCGGGCATTGCCCGTCTGCGAGGCGGAAATCAGGGTAATGGCCGGAATTTCAACGGCCGTTACCGGTGCACCCGCCACAGCGCCAGGCTGCTGATTGAGCATTCCCCAGAAATAACCGGAGACCCAGGCAAGCTGAGTGGGAGAAAAATCAGAGGTGGCAGCCTGAAGGCGCGCCAGTTGCTCCGGGTTCAGGGGAAGCAAATTTGAAGGTGGGGCCTGTGTTGTCATGCGTCGTTATGTTCCAGTAGCCAAGCGGACTTTAAGCGAATAAATCCAAACTGAAGATAAGGTTAACGGCGAGGATAATAACAATTAAAGAAGGGATGGAAATAATAAATAACCAAATGGACTAACCTGTTTTGGTTGTCATGCTTAGCGATAAAACCGATTAAATAACATTATGAAATAAAAGAACAAATAGCGATAAACACCCTGAATACGAGGCGGTTGCCGCTCAGAGCCGTTTTAGTTAATGCTAAAAATTGTGCTTTCCGGTACTATGCGGCGGTTTTTTCCGCATTACTGAGAGCGATCATGTCCACCACACTGTTTAAAGATTTCACCTTCGAAGCCGCCCACCACCTTCCGCATGTCCCAGAAGGACATAAATGCGGCCGTCTGCACGGGCATTCGTTCATGGTGCGTCTTGAGATCACCGGTGAAGTTGATCCGCATACCGGTTGGATCATGGATTTTGCCGAGCTGAAGGCGGCGTTTAAGCCGACCTACGATCGTCTGGATCACTACTACCTGAATGAGATCCCGGGCCTTGAAAACCCGACCAGTGAAGTGCTGGCAAAATGGATATGGGATCAGATGAAGCCGCTGGTACCGCTGCTGAGCGCGGTGATGATCAAAGAGACCTGCACGGCAGGCTGCGTGTATCGCGGAGAGTGATGCTTGCCGGGTGGCGCTGACGCCTGCCCGGCCTATAAGAGCATCGAACCATAGGCCCGGTAAGCGCTCGCGCCACCGGGCTTTTTTTATGCAATATTCAGATACTTGTGCGTCTGCATCGACAGGCGCCAGTTGCGCGCAATACAGGTTTCAATGCACAGGCGCGTCGCGTCATCTTTCTGGCTGATCGGCTGAAGCGCAATGACGCGCTGCTTTTCATCCGTCAGCGTGGCCAGCAGTTCATCCAGCGCTTCGATATCACGCACGCGCCCTACCGGGTGCTTAATCTCATCCGCGCGTTCCAGCGCCTGAGACAGCACGTCATACCCGCCGCGCATATTCACTTTTGGCGATACCGTCACCCAGGTCGTGTGTGAACAGCGCACTTCATGGGTGCCGCTGGTTTCAATCTGGCAGCTGTAGCCGTTCTTTTCGAGCAGCTCGGTCAGCGGCGTCAGATCGTGGATGCAGGGTTCACCGCCGGTGATCACAACGTGGCGCGCCGTCCAGCCCTGACGACCAATAATGGCCAGCAGATCTTCGGAACTGCCCGCGCCCCACTTATCGCTCTCTTTGGTTTTCGCCAGAATGCTAAACAGCGACACTTCCCGATCTGCGAGCTTATCCCACGTATGTTTGGTATCACACCAGGCACAGCCAACCGGGCATCCCTGTAAACGAATGAAAATAGCGGGAACGCCGGTAAAGTAACCCTCGCCTTGCAGGGTCTGGAACATCTCGTTAATCGGGTACTGCATAGTCATCTCAGTAAAGGGGATAAACGATAAGTATCGCAGATCCCCGCCGGATGGTCATGCTCCATCGGTGCTTTACGCGCCAATCGCCGCCATAAACCGTTCCGTGATTTGCTGTGGACGGGTGATCGCGCCGCCGACCACCACCGTATGCGCGCCCAGCGCCAGACACCTGGCCGCACGTTCAGGCGTATCCACGTTGCCTTCGGCAACCACGGGCACCGTCACGGCCGCCAGCACCGCTTTCAGGAACGCGCAGTCGTTGTCAGGCAATGTATGGCCCGCGGTTTCCGCCGTGTAGCCGTAAAGCGTGGTGCCGACGCAGTCGAAGCCCAGCGCCTGTGCCGTCACGGCTTCGTCCACGGAGGCGATATCCGCCATCAGCAGCACCGCGGGATAGCGTGAGCGGATGCGCGAGACCAGCGTTTCCAGGGATTCTCCGCCGGGACGTTCCCGCGCCGTCGCATCAAGCGCAATGATGTCCGGCGAGACGCTCATGAGCTCATCCACCTCTTTCATTGTCGCGGTGATAAACACCTCACTTTCGGGATAATCCCGTTTGATGATGCCGATGACCGGCAAAGAGACCTGCTGCTTAATGGCCTCAATATCCGCCACGCTGTTGGCGCGAATAGCCGCGGCCCCGCCCTGTGCCGCCGCCAGCGCCATTCTCGACATAATAAACGGGCTGTGCAGCGGTTCATTTTCCAGCGCCTGACAGGAGACGACCAGTTTTCCCTTCAGGGTATCCAGTACAGTTTTCATTACGATAAGATCTCTTCCACTTCGTTTTTGATAATCGTGACGTGCGGGCCATAGATGACCTGAACGCCGTTGCCGCGCACGATAACGCCGCGCGCCCCAGTGGCTTTCAGCGCCGCGTCATTCACTTTGCTGCCGTCTTTAACCGTCACGCGAAGACGCGTGGCGCAGCAGTCCACCTCGTCCAGATTGTCTTTTCCGCCTAATCCGGCGATCACCGCAGCAGCGCGTTCGTTTTGCGGCAGACTGACTTCGTCAGCCATCGCCTCCTTTTCCCGACCCGGCGTCGCGAAATCAAAGCGGTTAATCAGATAGCGGAAGGTAAAGTAGTACAGGAAGAACCACGGTACGCCGACCAGCGGAACGAACATCCAGTTGGTTTTGGCCTCTCCCTGCAAAATGCCGAACAGCACGAAGTCGATGAAACCGCCGGAGAAGGTTTGCCCGATGGTGATATGCAGCATGTGCGCGAGCATGAATGCCAGCCCGTCAAACAGCGCATGGATGACGTAGAGCACCGGCGCAATAAACAGGAACGAGAATTCGATAGGCTCGGTAATCCCCGTCAGGAACGAGGTTAACGCCGCAGAAAGCAGCAGTCCGGCAACGCGCTTTTTGTTCACGGGTTTTGCCGTGTGGTACATCGCCAGGCACGCGCCGAGCAGGCCAAACATCATCGTAATAAAGCGCCCGGACATGAAGCGTGACGTGCCTTCGTAAAACTGACGCGTGGTAGGATCGGCCAGTTGGGCGAAGAAGATCCGCTGCGTGCCTTCCACCAGATGACCGTTGACGATTTCACTGCCGCCAAGCGCGGTGGTCCAGAACGGCAGATAGAAGATGTGGTGCAAACCAAACGGGCCCAGCATGCGGAGAATAAAGCCGTACAGCAGGGTGCCCAGATAGCCGGTGGCATCCACCAGCCCGCCCAGACCAAAAATCAGCTTCTGGAAATGCGGCCAGACCACGGTCATGAGTGCACCGACGAGGATCGCCGCCAGCGAGCTGATAATAGGAACAAAGCGCGAGCCGCCAAAGAATCCGAGGAACTGCGGAAGCGCTATTTTATTAAACCGATGATGGAGCGTGCAGGTCACCAGACCAATCACCACGCCGCCAAACACACCGGTTTCCAGCGTCTGAATGCCCAGCGTCATGCCCTGCCCCACGGC
The DNA here is from genome assembly GCF_008122455.1 of Enterobacter sp. C6. Taxonomy (NCBI): domain Bacteria; kingdom Pseudomonadati; phylum Pseudomonadota; class Gammaproteobacteria; order Enterobacterales; family Enterobacteriaceae; genus Enterobacter; species Enterobacter sp. C6. The sequence continues at coordinate 17,504 of NZ_QPFW01000222.1, read as the reverse complement.
GCCCGGGTTGTCGTGCGCCAGTTTGCCGGTGAGGATCAGCAGCGCGTTAATGGTGGCATTCATCACCAGAAACGCGAGTAATGCCGCCAGCCCGGCCGTACCCTTATCGCTTTTTGCCAGCCCTACGGCCACCCCAACGGCAAACAGCACCGAGAGGTTCGCAAACACGATGGATCCTGCGCTGCTCATGATGGTGAAAATGGCCTGAAGCCAGCCCACATCTAAAAACGGATAAGCCGCCAGCGTATTGGGATTCGATAACGCGCCGCCTATCCCCAGCAGCAGACCCGCCGCAGGCAACACGGCAATCGGCAACATAAAGGATTTGCCAAAGCGCTGCGCTTTTTCAAACCATCCCCCTGAAGAAGCCCCACTGAATATTTGCATCATTTTTTCATCCCCCCATTAAACGATGAAAATTTTTACCATATAAATATTTAATAGTGAAAATTATCATCAAAAACCAGGACGACGATCATACTTTTTCAAAATGACTGGCATCTTTCCCCCGCTTTCCGCCACACTAGTCGCAGAGAAACGCATTAAGGATCGAGCATGTCAGACCATGAAAACCTGCTGCTGAAGCTACGCCAGGAGGCTTCCGGGTACAGCCCAACACAACAAAAACTCGGTGAATTTGTCCTCAGCGATCCTGCCCGGGTGCTCTACCTGACGATCACCGAGCTGGCGCGCGAGAGCCACACCAGCGAGGCCAGCGTCACGCGTCTTTGCCGCACGCTGGGCTGCAAAGGCTATAACGAATTTAAAATGGCGCTTGCGCTGGATATTCAGCAGGGCCAGCCCGCGCGTCAGGCGGGAGATGAGATTGATAACGTCGTGGATGAGTCGGTGCAGGCTTTGCAGGATACCGCCAGACTCCTCGACCGCACGCTGCTTGAAAAGGCGGCGCTGGCGCTGCACCAGGCACAATCCGTGCAAATTTATGGCGTCGCGGCCAGCGCGATCCTTGGGGAGTATCTGCACTACAAGCTGTTGCGTCTGGGCAAACCCGCACAGCTGTTTAGCGATATGCACCGCGCGGCCATGAATGCGACAACGCTTTCGAAAGAGACGCTGGTTGTGGCCATCTCCAGTTCGGGTTCAACGCGGGATTTACTCCACGTGGTGAAGCTTGCCCGCAAGCGCGGCGTTAAGGTTCTGGCACTCAGCAATACGCCCCGCAGCCCTCTGGCGTCCCTGAGCGACATGCTGCTGGTGGCTGCCAAACCAGAGGGACCCCTTAGCGCTGGCGCACTCAATGCTAAGGTTGGGGTGATGCTGCTGGTCGAGCTGCTGACCACGTCCATGATTGCGCTGGATGGTCATTACGGCGACGTTAGCCAACAAACAGCCAGCGCTACGCTTCCTCTGTTACTCTAAAAATCCTTCGCAGGCTAAATAAAATAGCCTGCGATTTATGCCGTCTGATTTTAGTTAAGTGGCGTTTAAATCATTTATTTGATAAATGTTTGGTGTAACAAATTATTATATTTATTACATTTTGAATTAAGTTTACCGTTCGGAAGCACCTCTATAAAAAACATTAAATTCAATAAGTTAAAATTTAAATTTTATTAGAGTGAATTTTTACCCTTCCGCTAATGTCCAAAATATCCGCCCGATTTCCTTTCCTTAAAATAAGCTTAAGATGCTGTCGGTTTCGGCGATTTATTATTTAAATGCCGTTTACTTTTGCGCGCCTACAATCCGCCTCATCAATCATAATGAGACGGTATTAATGAAGATGTTATTGATTACAGGCGTGACCGGATTTCTGGGCGGTGCAGTTCTTGAAAAAATCCTGACCAACGATCAATCCGTAGAACTCCTTTTGCTCGCGCGTGCCGGCGATCCGCAGAGCGGGCTGGAGCGCGTGCTGGAGAATATGCGCAAGTTCAACGTTCCTGAGGACAAACTGGCCTCCCTGACGGTGGATAATATCCTGATTGGCGACCTCAGCCAGCCTGAAGCCTTTCTCAGCGATCCCCGTCTGGATCGGGTCACGCATGTCGTGAACTGTGCGGCCGTCGCCTCATTTGGTAACAACCCGCTGATCTGGAAGGTCAACGTTGAAGGTACGCTCGCGCTGGCGCGCCGTATGGAGCAGGTCACAGGACTGCAGCGTTTCCTCCATGTTGGCACCGCGATGTCATGCACGCCGGAGCAGGATTCCCTGGTAGCCGAAAGCGCTGAATTCAGAGAGAATGCTGAACACCTGGTGGAATACACGTTTTCGAAGTCAACCATCGAACAGCTGATGCGCCAGGAGTGTCCGAACCTGCCGCTGCTCATCGCCCGTCCATCCATCGTCGTCGGCCATACCCGTCACGGTTGCACACCGTCGAGCAGCATTTTCTGGGTCTTTAGCATGGGCCTGATGCTGCAAAAATTTATGTGCTCAATGGAAGACCGGATCGACGTTGTTCCGGTGGATTATTGCGCCGACGCGATGTTAATGCTGCTCAACAGCAACGCGCGTCCGGGAGAAGTGGTACACATTTCTGCGGGAGAAGAGAACAGCGTTCGCTTTGCGGATATCGATCAGGCGATGGCGCAGGCGCTGGAGAAAGCCCCCGTCGGTGATAAGTATGCGCAGGTCAGCTACGAAACGCTGGTCAGAATGCGTCGCGAGCTGAAACATATTTTTGGGCCGTGCAACGAACGTCTGATGCTGAAAGCCATGCGGTTATACGGTGCGTTTGCCACGCTTAACGTGCGCTTCAGCAACGATAAGCTGCTGAGCATGGGGATGCCGAAGCCACCCCGGTTTACGGATTATATCGCCCGCTGCGTGCAAACCACTCAGGGGCTGACCATTCCGGAGCAAATGGCGGTTGATTTTAAATAGCCAAAAAAAATGCCAGTCATTCGACTGGCATTTTCGTTTTAAGGCTTAGGCGATTATGCCTGGCCTTTGATCTCTTTACGACCGTTGTATGGTGCTTTTTCGCCCAGCGCTTCTTCGATACGAATCAGCTGGTTGTATTTAGCAACACGGTCAGAACGGCTCATAGAACCAGTTTTGATCTGGCCTGCAGCGGTACCCACAGCCAGGTCGGCAATGGTAGCGTCTTCAGTTTCGCCAGAACGGTGAGAGATAACAGCGGTGTAGCCAGCGTCTTTCGCCATTTTGATCGCAGCCAGAGTTTCGGTCAGGGAACCGATCTGGTTGAATTTGATCAGGATGGAGTTAACGATGCCTTTCTCGATGCCTTCTTTCAGGATCTTGGTGTTGGTTACGAACAGGTCGTCACCAACCAGCTGGATTTTGTCGCCCAGTACTTTAGTCTGGTATGCGAAGCCAGCCCAGTCAGACTCGTCCAGACCGTCTTCGATAGACACGATTGGGTACTGTTTGGTCAGGTCTTCCAGGAAGTGAGTGAACTCTTCGGAGGTGAACGCTTTGTTGCCTTCGCCAGCCAGAACGTATTTACCGTCTTTGTAGAATTCAGATGCTGCGCAGTCCATCGCCAGGGTGATGTCTTTGCCCAGCTCGTAGCCTGCAGCTTTTACTGCTTCTGCGATAACAGCCAGTGCTTCTGCGTTAGAACCCAGGTTTGGCGCATAGCCACCTTCGTCACCAACAGCCGTGTTCATACCTTTGGCTTTCAGAACTTTAGCCAGGTTGTGGAACACTTCAGAACCCATACGTACCGCTTCTTTCAGGGATTTCGCGCCAACTGGCTGAATCATGAATTCCTGAATATCAACGTTGTTGTCTGCGTGCTCACCACCGTTGATGATGTTCATCATTGGTACAGGCATGGAGTATTTGCCTGGGGTGCCGTTCAGTTCAGCGATGTGCTCGAACAGTGGCATACCTTTAGCAGCCGCAGCCGCTTTGGCGTTCGCCAGGGAAACTGCCAGGATTGCGTTCGCACCGAAGTTAGATTTGTTTTCAGTACCGTCCAGATCGATCATGATCTTGTCGATGCCAGCCTGGTCTTTGGCGTCTTTGCCAATGATTGCCTGAGCAATAGGACCGTTTACAGCGCCAACCGCTTTCAGTACGCCTTTACCCAGGAAGCGAGATTTGTCGCCATCGCGCAGTTCCAGCGCTTCGCGGGAACCGGTAGAAGCACCTGATGGAGCAGCAGCCATACCAACGAAACCACCTTCCAGGTGAACTTCGGCTTCAACGGTCGGGTTACCACGGGAGTCGATGATTTCACGACCGATGACTTTAACGATTTTGGACATTAGATTTTCCTCAGTACAAGTTAAACTAAAACTCCAGACAAACAACGCGTACCAAAGGTACGCGTTGCCGTTCTAACTTTTTTTACTTCGCCTGACGCTTCTGGTAGTCGCTGGCGGCCTTCACGAAGCCTGCAAACAGCGGATGCCCGTCGCGTGGCGTTGAAGTAAATTCCGGGTGGAACTGGCAGGCGACAAACCACGGATGGTTTGGCACTTCAATGATCTCGACTAACTGATCATCCCCGGAGCGTCCCGCAACACGCAGGCCCGCGGCTTCAATAGGTTTCAACAACATGTTGTTGACTTCATAGCGGTGACGATGGCGCTCGGTGATGACCGGCTCGCCATACAGCTTGCGAACCACGCTATCGTCAGACAGCTGGCAGGCCTGTGCGCCAAGACGCATGGTGCCACCCAGATCGCTCTTCTCGGTACGGACTTCGACGTTACCTTCTTCGTCACGCCATTCAGTGATAAGCGCCACCACAGGGTACTTACAGTCTGGCACAAATTCCGTAGAGTTCGCGTTTTCCATTCCCGCTACGTTGCGCGCAAATTCGATCAGCGCAACCTGCATACCCAGGCAGATGCCGAGGTATGGAATATTGTTTTCACGCGCATAGCGCGCGGTGGCGATCTTGCCTTCTACACCACGGTAGCCGAAGCCGCCAGGGATAAGGATAGCATCCAGATCTTTCAGGATTTCAACGCCACGCGTTTCAACATCCTGAGAATCAATCAGCTTGATGTTCACGGAGACACGGTTCTTCAGACCACCGTGTTTCAGCGCTTCGATCACTGACTTATAGGCATCCGGCAGTTCAATGTACTTGCCGACCATACCGATAGTCACTTCGCCTGCCGGGTTGGCTTCTTCATAAATAACCTGTTCCCATTCAGACAGGTTAGCTTCCGGACAGTTCAAGCTGAATCGTTTACAAATATAATCGTCCAGGCCCTGCGATTTCAACAGGCCCGGGATTTTATAAATGGAATCGACATCTTTCATTGAAATAACGGCTTTTTCAGGCACGTTACAGAACAATGCAATTTTCGCACGTTCGTTCGCCGGAACCGCGCGATCGGAGCGGCAAACCAGGATGTCTGGCTGAATACCAATGGAGAGCAGTTCTTTAACAGAGTGCTGAGTCGGTTTGGTTTTCACTTCACCTGCAGCGGCCATGTACGGCACCAGGGTCAGGTGCATGAACAGCGCGTGTTCACGGCCAATATCTACCGCCAGCTGACGAATCGCTTCCAGGAATGGCAGAGATTCGATATCACCCACGGTACCGCCGATTTCAACCAGCACCACGTCGTGGCCTTCGCCACCCGCAACAATGCGTTCTTTGATGGCGTTAGTGATGTGCGGGATAACCTGAACGGTGGCACCCAGATAATCACCACGACGCTCTTTACGCAGAACGTCGGAGTAGATACGGCCAGTCGTGAAGTTGTTACGACGGGTCATTTTGGTGCGGATGAAACGCTCGTAGTGGCCAAGATCCAGATCGGTTTCAGCGCCGTCTTCAGTAACGAACACTTCCCCGTGTTGGATTGGGCTCATGGTGCCCGGATCGACGTTGATGTACGGATCCAGTTTCATCATGGTCACATTGAGGCCACGGGCTTCAAGAATGGCTGCGAGGGAGGCTGCGGCAATGCCTTTACCCAGAGAGGATACGACCCCGCCGGTCACAAAAATATAGTTCGTTGTCATGCTGAACCTGAGAAGTTAGGGTGAAACGATGGAATAACCAGGACGGGAAAGTAGTATACCCGAACACGGCGAGCGCCACAAACTTTCATTCTCCGTCTCCATTCCAGGCCATGACAAACATAAGGAGTGAGAAAATAGCCCCTTTTGGGTAAATGTTTTTGACGCAAATCAAGCGCTTGTCATTTAAAAAATCACACAAATTGCGCTTGATCGCAAAATTTCGTTAGAGATCAGATTCCTGGCGCTTTACTTCCTGCCAGACTTCTTCCATCGCTTCGAGGCCAATACCGCTCATTTCCAGGCCGCGCGAGGCGACAATCCGCTCAACTTCGCGAAAGCGTCGTTCGAATTTTATGTTGGCTTTTTGCAGGGCGGTTTCCGCTTTTACACCCAGGTGGCGAGAAAGGTTGACGGTCGCAAACAGCAGGTCGCCCATCTCTTCCTCAAGCTTTGCTTCATCCACCACCACCTGCTGCGCTTCGTGCATGACTTCGTCAATCTCTTCGTGCACTTTATCCAGCACCGGGCCGAGGGAGGTCCAGTCAAAACCGACGGCGGAGCAGCGTTTCTGGATTTTATGCGCACGCATCAGCGCGGGCAGGCTCAGCGGAATATCATCCAGCGCCGAGTGCTGAGATTTTTCCGCCCGCTCGGCGCTTTTGATCTGCTCCCAGCGGGCCAGCACCTCGGCGCTGTTCCCTGCGGTGGCATCGCCAAAAATATGGGGATGACGGCGCTCAAGCTTGTCGCTGATGGCAGCGCAGATATCGTCAAAGTTAAAGCGTCCTTCTTCCTGCGCCATCTGCGCGTAGAACACCACCTGGAACAGCAGATCGCCCAGCTCGCCGCGCAGGTCGTCAAAATCTTCACGGGAAATGGCGTCCAGCACCTCGTAGGTCTCTTCAAGGGTGTACGGGGCGATGGTGGCGAAAGTCTGCTCTTTGTCCCACGGGCAGCCGTTTTCCGGGTCGCGCAGGCGTTTCATGATGCCGAGCAGGCGGTCGATTTGAGTCATAGTACTGTCCTGATGAAAAAATGCCGGGTGGCGGCGTTGCCTTACCCGGCCTACGTAAGAGGATGTTTAGCCGCCGTGCAGACGACGCGCGTCAATCACATCCGGCACCTGGTTCAGCTTGCCGAGCACGCGGCCCAGCACCTGCAGGTTGTAGATTTCGATGGTCATATCGATGGTGGCAAGCTGCTCGCGGGTATCGCTGCGGCTGGCGACACCCAGCACGTTGACCTTCTCGTTGGCGAGAATAGTCGTGATGTCGCGCAGCAGGCCGCTGCGGTCGTTGGCGGTAACGCGCACCACCAGCGAATAGCCGGCGGAATAGCTCTCACCCCAGACTGCTTCCACGATGCGCTCCGGCGCATGCGACTGAAGCTCGGCAAGCTGGTCGCAGTCGGAACGGTGAATCGAAATCCCTCTCCCCTGGGTGATAAAGCCGACGATATCGTCGCCCGGAATAGGCTGGCAGCAGCGGGCAATGTGGTGCATCAGATTGCCCACGCCCTCGACCACCACGCGGCCATTGTCTTTGCTGCGCTGCTGCGGTGCGTAGGTTTTCTGCTGCAGCTGCTTCAGCGCCGCCGCGTCCTGCTCTGCCGCGCTTGGCTTATTGAACTGCGCCTGCAGGAAGTTCACCATCTGATTCAGACGGATATCACCGCCGCCAATCGCCGCTAACAGCTCGTCAAGCTCGTTGAAGTTGTAGCGCGGCAGCAGGAATTTCTCCGCCTCTTTCAGGCTTATCCCGATATGCTCCAGCTCGTCGTCGAGGATCTGACGACCAGCAAGGATGTTCTTGTCACGATCCTGTTTACGGAACCAGGCGTGAATTTTCGAGCGTCCGCGGCTGGTGGTGACATATCCCAGGTTCGGGTTAAGCCAGTCCCGGCTCGGGTTGGGCTGCTTCTGGGTAATGATTTCAATCTGGTCACCCATCTGCAGCTGATAGGTGAACGGTACGATTCGTCCGCCGATTTTCGCCCCGATGCAGCGGTGCCCCACATCGCTGTGGATGTGGTAGGCAAAATCGAGCGGCGTAGAGCCCGCAGGCAGGTCGACAACGTCCCCTTTCGGGGTAAAGACATAGACCCGGTCATCAAAGACCTGGCTGCGCACTTCGTCGAGCATCTCGCCGGAGTCGGCCATCTCTTCCTGCCACGCAATCAGCTTGCGCAGCCAGGCAATGCGGTCTTCGTGGCCTGAACGCGCCCCGCCGGACGTGCCTTCTTTGTATTTCCAGTGCGCGGCGACGCCCAGCTCGGCGTCCTCGTGCATCTGTTTGGTGCGGATCTGAATCTCGACCGTTTTGCCGCCTGGGCCAAGCACCACGGTATGGATAGACTGATAGCCGTTCGGTTTGGGGTTGGCGACATAGTCATCGAACTCATCGGGCAGATGACGGAAGTGAGTGTGCACTATCCCCAGCGCGGCGTAGCAGTCCTGCAGACGCTCCGCCACGATACGCACGGCGCGCACGTCAAACAGCTCGTCAAAGGCGAGGTGTTTCTTCTGCATTTTGCGCCAGATGCTGTAGATGTGTTTTGGTCGACCGTAGACTTCGGCGCGCACGCTCTCTTCTTTCATCGCCTGGCGCAAGCCACCGACAAATTCCTCGATATAGTGCTCGCGGTCGATGCGGCGCTCGTGCAGGAGTTTGGCAATACGTTTATATTCCGCCGGGTGCAGATAGCGGAAGCAGTAATCTTCCAGCTCCCATTTCAGCTGACCAATCCCTAAGCGGTTCGCCAGCGGCGCATAGATGTTTGTACACTCTTTGGCGGCGAGCACGCGCTCGTCTTCCGGCGCATCCTTCACCTCGCGCAGGTGGGCAATACGCTCGGCCAGCTTGATGACCACGCAGCGGAAATCATCCACCATGGCCAGCAGCATCCGGCGAACGTTATCAACCTGTTCTGAGGAGACGGAATCGGTGTGCGCGGCTTTGAGCTGGCGGATGGCCGCCATATCGCGCACGCCGTGGATCAGCGCGACGACGGATTTCCCGACGCTGTCGCGCAGCACGTCTTCGCTGACCACGTCCGCATCCGCGAGAGGGAACAGCAGCGCGGCCTGCAGCGTTTCGATGTCCATGTTCAGCATGGACAGGATTTCAACCATCTCCACGCCGCGCCACAGGAGAAGATCGGCGTCGGGATGCCCCTGCGTGGTGCGCAGACAATAGGCCCAGGTTTCGGTTAAGCGTTCACACGACTGCTGGCTGGAAATTCCCAGACTTGCGATCCATTTTTGTGGGTCAAACTCCCCAGCTTTATTGAGATGTGCACTTCTTACCGCAACCATTGTCCTCTCCTTTAGGGACCAGGGCCTGTCGAAGTCGACAAGCCAAACAAATTAGATGTGCTCGAACAACACCATCGATTCCAGATGACCAGTGTGCGGGAACATGTCCAGCATTGCCAGACGCTGAATCTGGTAACCCGCGCTAATTAATGCCTCACTGTCCCGGGCAAGCGTTGCCGGGTTACAGGAAACATAGACCACACGCTTTGGCGCGAGTTTAATAATATGTGCCATCACGCCCGGGGCACCGGCACGCGCCGGGTCGAGCAGGATTTTATCAAAGCCCTGTTTTGCCCACGGCTGTTGGGTGACATCTTCCTCAAGATTTTGATGAAAGAATGTCACATTTTGCAAGCCGTTCTGCTGTGCGTTCTCCTGCCCTTTCGCCACCAGCGCCTCAACGCCTTCCACGCCGACGACGCTGGCCGCTTTTCGCGCCAGCGGCAGCGTGAAGTTGCCCATTCCGCAGAACAGATCGAGCACCCGATCGCTTTTCTGAACATCCAGCCACGCCAGCGCTTTCTCAACCATCTGCTGGTTAACACCGTCATTCACCTGAATGAAATCCCGCGGGCTGAACGTTAAGCGTAGTCCGTTTGACGCATACCAGGGCACCTCACCGGTAACCTGCTCAAGTATCTCGCTTTGTGGTGCAAGGAAAAGCGCCAGGTCGTGTGAATGCGAAAAGCGTTCCAGTTTTTCGCGATCTTTTTTCGACAGCGGCGCGGTATGGCGCAGGACCATCAGCGGTCCATTGTTGGCCATGACCAGTTCGACATGCCCGAGATGGCGAATGCCGTCCAGCCCGGAGAGGCAGGTGCGCACATCCGGAAGCAATGCCTCAAGATGGGGCACCAAAATGGGGCACTGCTTCACGTCAACGATGTCGCTGGAGCCGGCCTTGCGAAACCCCATCTCCAGCCGATCCGTTTTTGGCTGATAGCTGAGGCTCAGGCGTGCGCGCCGACGATAGCCCCAGGGCTCATCGGCGAGAATTTCATTAACGTCATGTTTAAGCAGACGCGCCAGCGCGCGGCTTTTGCTTTTTTGCTGTAATTCTGTGCTCGCGTGCTGTTGCTGGCAGCCCCCACAAACGCCAAAATGTGAACAGCGGGGATTCACGCGCTCCGGACTATCGTTGAGGCGACGCTTAACCTGCCCGCGCGCGAACTGGCGTTTATCTTCCGTCAGCGTAATTTCTGCTCGTTCTGTTGGCAGTAAACCTGTTATAAACAGAGCCTTACCATTGTGACGTGCCACTCCCTGACCAAACGGATCGAGGTCCGTGGCTTCAACAGTGATGATTTGACGCGTCGTCACGCGTCGCTTTGCAGAGTAGAATTGCGCCATCGCCGAGATTTTTCTCACATAAACATAATTATCTTAATTGTCCCATAACGGAACGCCATGACCAACTACAGCCTGCGCGCGCGCATGATGATTTTGATCCTCGCCCCCACCGTTCTCATCGGTTTGCTGCTGAGTATCTTCTTTGTGGTGCACCGCTATAACGATTTGCAGCGACAGCTGGAGGATGCAGGCGCCAGCATTATCGAACCGCTTGCCGTTTCCAGCGAGTACGGCATGAACCTGCAAAACCGCGAATCCATTGGGCAGTTAATCAGCGTACTCCACCGGCGCCACTCGGACATCGTACGCGCCATTTCCGTTTACGACGAACATAACCGCCTGTTTGTCACCTCGAATTTTCATCTCGATCCGGCGGCCCTGAAGATCCCGGACGGTACGCCGTTCCCGCGCCACCTCACCGTATTGCGGCGCGGCGATATCATGATCCTGCGCACGCCGATCGTGTCGGAAAGCTATTCACCCGATGAGTCTGCGCAATCTGACGCCAAATCCAGCAATAATATGCTGGGATATGTGGCGCTGGAGCTGGATCTCAAGTCGGTCCGGCTACAGCAGTACAAAGAAATCTTCATCTCTGGCGTGATGATGCTGTTCTGCATCGGCATTGCGCTGATCTTCGGCTGGCGCCTGATGCGCGACGTGACGGGCCCCATCCGCAACATGGTTAACACCGTTGACCGCATCCGCCGGGGACAGCTCGACAGCCGGGTGGAAGGGTTTATGCTGGGCGAGCTGGATATGCTGAAAAACGGCATCAACTCGATGGCCATGTCGCTGGCGGCGTACCACGAAGAGATGCAGCACAACGTTGACCAGGCGACGTCCGACCTGCGCGAAACGCTGGAGCAGATGGAGATCCAGAACGTTGAGCTGGATCTGGCGAAAAAGCGCGCTCAGGAAGCGGCACGTATTAAGTCGGAATTCCTGGCCAATATGTCGCACGAGCTGCGTACGCCGCTCAATGGCGTGATCGGCTTCACCCGCCTGACCCTGAAAAGCGAGCTCAACCCGACCCAGCGCGATCACCTGCACACCATTGAGCGCTCGGCCAACAACCTGCTGGCGATCATCAACGACGTGCTGGACTTCTCCAAGCTGGAGGCGGGCAAGCTGATCCTGGAGAGCATTCCCTTCCCGCTTCGCAGTACGCTCGATGAGGTGGTGACGCTGCTCGCGCACTCGTCGCACGACAAAGGCCTTGAGCTGACGCTCAACATTAAAAACGACGTGCCGGATAACGTCATTGGCGATCCGCTGCGCCTGCAGCAGGTCATTACCAACCTTGTCGGGAATGCCATTAAATTCACCGAAAGCGGTAACATCGACATTCTGGTAGAAAAACGCTCGATCAGCAGCAATAAAGTGCAGATTGAAGTCCAGATCCGCGATACCGGCATCGGGATTCCGGAGCGGGATCAGTCGCGTCTGTTCCAGGCGTTCCGTCAGGCGGATGCCAGTATCTCCCGTCGTCATGGCGGCACCGGTCTGGGGCTGGTGATCACCCAGCGTCTGGTGAACGAGATGGGTGGCGATATCTCTTTCCACAGCCAGCCGAACCGCGGTTCAACCTTCTGGTTCCACATTAATCTGGACCTCAATCCAAACGTATTGACCGATGGCCCGGTGACGGACTGCCTGAAAGGCAAGCGTCTGGCCTACGTCGAACCTAACGCGGCGGCAGCGCAGTGTGCGCTCGACATCTTAAGCACCACTCCGCTGGAGGTGGTCTACAGCCCAACCTTCTCCGCTCTGGCCGTTGAGCATTACGACATCCTGCTGATGGGGATCCCGGTCACCTTCACCGGCGAGCTGACCATGCAGCAGGAGCGGCTGGCGAAAGCCGCGTCGATGACCGACTACCTGCTGCTGGCGCTGCCTTGCCACGCGCAGCTCAATGCAGAAGAGTTGAAAAATGACGGGGCCGCCGCGTGTCTGCTGAAACCGCTCACCGCGACCCGCCTGCTGCCCGCGCTCACGGAGTATTGCCGTCTCAGCCAACATGCCCTCCCGATGATTGACGATGAGCAAAAATTGCCGATGAGCGTGATGGCGGTGGATGATAATCCGGCCAACCTGAAGCTCATTGGCGCATTGCTTGAAGACCAGGTTCAGCACGTTGAGCTGTGCACCAGCGGCGCGCAGGCGGTTGAACAGGCTAAGCAGATGCAGTTCGATTTAATCCTGATGGATATTCAGATGCCGGGCATGGATGGCATTCGGGCCTGCGAGCTGATCCACCAGCTGCCGCATCAGCAACAAACGCCAGTCATTGCAGTCACCGCGCACGCGATGGCCGGTCAAAAAGAGAAGCTGCTGAGCGCCGGAATGAATGACTATCTGGCGAAGCCAATCGATGAAGAGAAACTTCATAACCTGCTGTTACGCTATAAGCCGGGTCATATTGGCGGGACGTACACGGTATCCAGCGAGCCGGTTGAAATAACCGTCAACCAGAACGCGACCCTTGACTGGCAGCTTGCTCTGCGCCAGGCGGCAGGTAAACCCGATCTGGCCCGCGAGATGCTGCAAATGCTGGTCGCGTTTCTGCCGGAAATTCGCAATAAGGTGGAAGAGCAGCTGGTGGGTGAAAACCCGGAAGATCTGCTGGAAGCAATCCACAAGCTGCACGGTAGCTGCGGGTACAGCGGCGTACCGCGGCTGAAAAACCTCTGCCAGCTGCTGGAACAGCAGCTGCGTGCCGGTACGCCGGAATCGGAGCTTGAACCGGAGTTCCTGGAGCTGCTGGATGAAATGGATAACGTGACGCGGGAAGCGATGAAGGTGTTGGGGAGCTGAGGTAAAAGCCCGGTGGCGGCTTCGCCTTACCGGGCCTACGATTGCGGGTGCGGCCTGATGCCCTCATCCCGCCCCTCTCCCACGGGGAGAGGGAGAACTACATCCCCTGCCCGACTTTCAGCACCGCCGCGATATTCCTTGCGGCCATCCTGACGTTCTCGCCGGCATTTTCCAGCGCGTCTTCCAGCGAGCAGATGGTGTAGATCACGCTAAACACGGCATCAATGCCGTGATCGTGAACCACACCAACGTCCGCCGTCAGGCTGCCTGCAATGCCGATGACGGGTTTGTTAAAGCGTTTCGCCACTTTTGCCACGCCCACCGGGACTTTGCCGTGGATCGTCTGGCTGTCGATGCGACCTTCCCCCGTGATCACCAGATCCGCATCGGCTACCTGATCGGCCAGGTGTAGCGCATCGGTCACGATCTCGATGCCCTGGCGCAGCTGCGCGCCGCAAAAAGCGTACAGCGCGGCCCCCATGCCACCCGCCGCGCCGCCGCCCGCAAGGTTAAGCACGTCGATATCCAGATCCCGGGCAATCACGCTCGCATAGTGCGCCAGCGCGTTGTCCAGGGTAACGATCATCTCGGGAGTGGCCCCCTTTTGCGGGCCAAATACGGCTGACGCGCCATCCTTTCCGGTAAGCGGATTCGTCACATCACAGGCGACTTCTATCCGGCACTCCGCCAGACGTCTGTCCAGCCCGCTCAGGTCGATACGCGCGAGTTTTCCCAGCTCGCCCCCGCCCTGCCCAAGAGGCTGTTCGCTGGCGTCGAGCAATTTAGCGCCCAGCGCCTGCACCATCCCTGCGCCGCCGTCATTGGTGGCGCTGCCGCCAATGCCAATGATGATATGCTTAACGCCCGCATCCAGCGCGTGACGAATCAGTTCGCCCGTGCCCCAGGAGGTGGTTTTCAGCGGATTACGCTGCGAAGGCGCAACCAGCTCCAGGCCGCTTGCCGCCGCCATTTCAATAAAGGCACTCTGCTCGTCACCGGATAAGCCATAAAACCCTTCCACGCACTCACCCAGCGGGCCGGTCACCGGAACATGTACAATGCGTCCCTGCGTTGCCGCGATCATCGCCTCAACCGTCCCTTCGCCACCGTCCGCGACCGGCAGTTTGACGTAAATCGCCTCGGGAAAGATCTCGCGAAAACCACGTTCTATCGCTGTCGCAACCTCAAGCGCACTCAAACTTTCCTTATACGAGTCCGGTGCGATAACAATTTTCATAAGCCATCCTTACGCATAGTCGTTACGTTAAGCATACACCACGTAAAAGACCGCTCATGGGAGCGGTCCCAATGCGTTTATCGTACCATGCACGGGCGTTTATTGTCGAATGTCCAGTCCGGGATCAAATACTGCATCGCCATCGCGTCGTCGCGCGCGCCCAGACCGTGTTTTTGATACAGCTCGTGGGCCTTCATGACCTGATCCATATCCAGCTCAACCCCCAGCCCCGGGGTGGAAGGCACTTGCACCATGCCACCTTTGATCTCAAACGGCTGCTTAGTCAGACGCTGGTTACCTTCCTGCCAGATCCAGTGGGTGTCGATAGCGGTGATCGTGCCCGGCGCGGCGGCGGCGACGTGAGTGAACATCGCCAGAGAGATATCGAAGTGGTTGTTAGAGTGCGAGCCCCAGGTCAGGCCAAACTCATGGCACATCTGCGCCACGCGCACCGACCCCTGCATCGTCCAGAAGTGCGGGTCCGCCAGCGGAATATCAACAGACTGCAATGACAGGGTGTGTCCCATCTGACGCCAGTCGGTCGCAATCATATTGGTCGCGGTCGGCAGCCCCGTAGCGCGACGGAATTCCGCCATCACTTCACGTCCTGAGAAGCCTTGCTCTGCCCCACACGGATCTTCCGCATACGCCAGCACGCCTTTCAGCTGTTTACCGATCGCAATGGCCTCATTAAGCGACCATGCGCCGTTCGGATCCAGCGTCACGCGCGCCTGCGGGAAGCGTTTTGCCAGCGCCGTCACGGCTTCCGCCTCTTCCTCACCGGCCAGCACGCCGCCCTTCAGTTTGAAATCATTGAAGCCATATTTTTCATAAGCGGCTTCCGCCAGGCGCACCACCGCATCCGGAGTCATCGCCTCGTCGTGGCGGAGCCGGTACCAATCGCATTGTTCGTCCGGCTGGCCCTGGTACGGCAAAGGCGTCAGCTTGCGGTCGCCAACAAAGAACAGATAGCCCAGCATTTCCACTTCGCTGCGCTGCTGACCCTCGCCCAGCAGCGACGCAACGTTGACGCCCAGATGCTGACCCAGCAGATCCAACAGGGCGGATTCAATCCCGGTCACCACGTGAATGGTGGTGCGCAGATCGAAGGTCTGCAGGCCACGCCCACCGGCATCGCGATCGGCAAAGGTGTTGCGCACGGTGTTGAGGACATTTTTGTACTCACCCAGCGTTTTGCCCACCACCAGCGGAATGGCATCTTCCAGCGTCTGGCGGATCTTCTCCCCGCCCGGAATTTCGCCCACGCCCGTATGGCCGGAATTGTCTTTGATAATGACAATGTTGCGGGTAAAGAATGGCGCATGCGCGCCGCTCAGGTTCATCAACATGCTGTCATGGCCCGCAACCGGAACGATCTGCATGGCGGTAACTACAGGGGTAGAAAAAGTACTCATCGTTCAATCCTTTTATCAGTGACGTCCGAAAACAGGGCGCTTACGGTCAAATGTCCAACCGGGAATAAGGTACTGCATCGGACCCGCGTCGTTACGCGCGCCGCCCGGCAATTTTTTATACGCCTCATGGGCTTTATGGATCTGATCCCAGTCAATCTCCACGCCCAGGCCCGGCGCATCCGGTACGGTAATCTTGCCATTGATGATTTCCAGCGGATTTTTCGTCAGGCGGGCTTCCCCTTCCTGCCAAATCCAGTGGGTGTCGATGGCGGTCGGGTTACCCGGCGCCGCCGCGCCAACGTGGGTAAACATCGCCAGCGAAATATCAAAGTGATTGTTCGAGTGACAGCCCCAGGTCAGCCCCCAGTCGTCGCACAGCTGCGCCACGCGCACTGCGCCTGAAAGCGTCCAGAAGTGCGGGTCCGCCAGCGGTATGTCGACGGCGTTTAGCATCACCGCGTGACCCATTTCGCGCCAGTTGGTAGCAATCATATTGGTCGCGACAGGCAGCCCGGTGGCGCGACGGAACTCAGCCATGACTTCACGGCCCGAAAAACCCTGCTCCGCGCCGCAGGGATCTTCCGCATAGGTCAGGACATCCCCCAGCCCTTTGCACAGGCTAATCGCTTCATCCAGCAGCCATGCGCCGTTGGGATCGACGGTGATCCGTGCATCTGAAAAGCGCTTTTTCAGCGCCCGGGCCGTGTCAATCTCCTGCTCGCCGGGCAGCACGCCGCCCTTCAGCTTGAAATCCTTAAAGCCGTAGCGATCCTGCGCCGCCTCGGCCAGCTGCACCACCGCGTCGCTGGAGAGCGCTTCCTGATGGCGCAGCTGATACCAGTCGTGGTCGCCCGCGGTTCGGGCCAGATAGGGGAGATCGGTTTTATTGCGATCGCCAACGTAGAACAGATAGCCCAGCACGGTGACCGCATCGCGCTGTTTACCGGGCCCCAGCAGCTCGCAGACCGGGACATTGAGCGCCTTACCCAGTAAATCGAGCAGGGCGGCCTCCAGGGCGGCGACCGCGTTGACGCGCAGTTCAAACGTCCAGGCACCTTTACCGAACGTCTCAAAGTCTGCCGACTGATTACCCTTATGCACCCGCTGAACCACCTTGTTCAGACGGGCCACTTCCTGGCCCACGACCTGCGGAATGGCATCGACCAGCGTCTGGTAAATCACCTCTCCGCCAGGGGCCTCGCCCACGCCGGTATTTCCTGCGCTGTCTTTCAGTACGACGATATTACGGGTAAACCAGGCGTTATGCGCACCGCCAATATTGAGCAGCATGCTGTCCTGCCCGGCCACCGGGATGACCTTCATCTCAGTGATGGTTGGGCTCGATTGCGTTGTCATCAGCCACGCTCCGCAACAGGTTTAAGTTCGACGCGTTTGATATCCCCCACCAGTACCAGGTAACTCAGTACCGCCACCAGCGCATGCACACCCACG